>CALBDR010000123.1 GCA_937927525.1 uncultured Candidatus Melainabacteria bacterium | reverse complement strand
TAATAGACTAGTTTTGCGAGGATCTTGGATCGCACTAGCTTCAACAGCAAAGTTGTGAAAGAATAATTCATCTAGATTGCAGTCATTGAAATTGTTATCAGGACATACTCTTGTATCTAAGACACTATTAGGAGAAGTAACTCCAAGTTGAGTTGGGACTATGCTTGAAAGATTTTGCCCGTAAATGATTCCTTGACTATTTTGAAGTTTATCTTGAGTAGACCCAAAGCCATTAATAGGGAAACTATATGTAGCTTGTAATGTACCATCATTTCTATAGAAGTCCATAAAAAATATTTTGCTACCTAAAAATTCTGGGATATCTAAAATTAACTGATAGTTTCTTCGTCTTGATCTTTTATTCGGGAATCTAACTGTATGAGAAGAAACTATATCTGCTCCTGCTGGGGTTTGTTCATAGACTATAACTCTAAAATGATCAGACTCAAAGTTAATTACCTTTAAAGGACTTAAATCAAGCCTAACTCTAAAACCTGGAAAGGCATCAGGGAAAAGTTTATTTATATCTTTATCATTAACTCTTAGGTCAAGATTACAATTTCCTGAGCTGCATTGTGCTGGAATTAGTGCTGCTTTAGTTGGCAAATGGTGAGTAAATAAAGCTAATGTGAAAATTAGAATTAAAATAATTTTTTGATCGTCATTGAGTGTTTTCAATTATCATCCCCCCCCATGGGTATTAACAATTCTTAATCGAAAATTTATATTATCATATTGTTGAGAGTATTATCTCAATTTTTTAGAACCTTATCATCCATACAAATGGGGATTATCTTAATTTTGATACTGAGTTTGGATTCTATAACCTGCAAATTTTCTAAGGTTTATTACTCCAGTGTCAAATATAAGGTACTGTGCTTTAATCCCAAGTAGTGTGCCTTCTACTAATGGATTTTTATCAAAATTATGACTTTTTATTTTTTCTGGGTAAGATTCTACAGGATAAGAAATATTTACAGGATTTTCATTAATTTGGTTGATTTTTATTCCTGTAATTTCTGAAATTTCTTTGATTCTTTCTAATAATTCTATTTTTAATTCTGATAAGTTGACATCTGGAACTTCATTTTTAAGCATTTTGCGCCAATTCGTTTTATCAGTGAAATTTTTTGCCACTTCTGACTCGATAATACCTGAATCTTTTCTTCTATTTACCTCGACTAGTTTAATAGCACTCACGGCACCTTGATCAATCCATCTATGAGGAACATTGCTTTTCCGTGTGATACCGATTTTAGGAGCACTTGTTAAAGAACAATAAATAATATGAGTAATATTGCAGTGTTTTTCAGCAAATTCGTCATCTCGGCAAGTTCCTTCATCGAAATGACAAAGTTCAGGTTTAACTATGCACATATCGCATTCAGCTAGTTTTTGAAAACACGGAAAGCAATAGCCTTGATTAAAAGTTTTGGTTACTTTCCTTTGACAAGCTATACAGTTGATGGCATCTAAAAACTTTAAACTGAACTTTTTACCTATGAAATCATTCATGCAAATTTTCTCATCAGATTTCATGTTGATGTAGTCATCTATGTGCTTTAAAAAGTATTTAGCTTGACCATTTTCATCAAGTTTGTTCGACATTTTTCTTAAGGAAATAGTTGGCATATCTAAACTATAATAGAGATTATGTTCAAATTAATAAAGTTAATTTCTATATTTTTATTTTCAATAGTTCTTTTAAATGCTTGTTCAAGTAGTAAGGATTCATCTGCTTCGCATTTTAAAAACGAAGGAACTTTAGATTTAACTTCGGTTGCAGGAAATCATTATTTTGCTATTGCTGCCCCACTTACTGGTCCTTATCAGGCTTTAGGGAGGACCATGGTCGAAGGTGCTCAGTTAGCTTTAGAGGAGTATAACGATAGTTTAGAAGATGCTAAGTATAAAGTAGGTTTTGTGATTTTAGATGATGGTGGTATTGTGATTGAGGCTTTAGAAAGAGCGAAGATTGCTATAGAAGAAGGGGTTTTAGGAGTCATTGGGCATTTAAACTCTCAAGTTTCGATTGAAGCATCTAAAAAATATATAACAGCTAAAATTCCTCAAGTCTCTCCAGCATCAACTCACCCTAAATTTACGGAGAGGCCTGATTATAGAGGTTATGTTTTTAGAACTATTGGAACGGATAGACAGCTTGGAGAAGCTGCTGCTAATTTAGTTTTAGATAACTCAAACTTTAATCGTGTCGCAGTTCTTTATAACGATAAGCCTTATGGAGTTTCTGTTTCTTCAGAGTTCGTTAGAAGGCTTGCTAAGAATAAAGCTAAAGAAGTTGTTTTCTATGAAACTATTCCAGTGAGAACTGAAGACCATAGTTTTACTGCTAAAAAAGTTGCACAAGCTAAACCAGATTTGATTTTCTTTGTTGGTGAATATAATGATGCAGGATATTTAATTAAAGATCTAAGAAAAGAACTTGATAATGGATTTCAGTTCTTAGCAGCAGAAGGGGTTCATAACCAGGATTTCATTAATATTGCAGGTACTGCTGCTGAAGGAAGTTTAATTTTAGGTGCGCCACTTCCTAGCCAAGAAATTCTTCTTAACTATGAAAAACGTTTTAAAAAGCCCCTGGCAGGCTATGCTTCTACCAGTTATCAAGCTACTAAAATTCTTTTAAATGCTATGAAGCAGTCAGAGTTTAAGAGTAGTGAAGAAGTTGCGAAGCTTATAGCAGCAGATGCTAGGTTTGATTTAAATGGAGATCTTGTAGATCCTTCTTTTACTCTTTATAAGGTTTCAGGAAAGTCTTTTATTTCGGTTAATTAATAGATCTCTAACGATAATGGATTTAACAGAAAAGGATAATCTAAGATTATGAAAGATATGATCATGCAATTTATTAGTATTACGATGATTCTTATTTGTGTCGGAATGATGATAGGGGTTCCTTGTTACCATGAATATAAAATAGCTAAAAGAGCAGGTAAACTTGATCCTAAAAGAAATTTTTTGTTAAATTTCTTTTTCCCGCCTGTTTGTTAACAAAACTTTATATGAATATGATCGTTTCGAAGACGAGCTCTACGAAGAATAGTTAGAAGTCTCTTTAAACGCTTCATCATAAAGCGCTGCATCAGTAACTACATGATCGACATAACCAGCAAAGAATTTTGCACCATTGCCACATGCAATAGTTACAGGATTATTCATTTGGTTTTCGGCAAATTTTTTCCACTCATTTATGGTCCCCACTACTCTTGAGAAAACTCCTTGAAGAATGGCAAGTTCAGAGTTACTAAATTCCCCATCTTCTACTAAGGCAAAATCAAAGTAAAACCTCTCTAATCTTTTGTGGTCCATGCTCGGTAATGCGTCCATATACTTACCTATTAGATCAAAACTTTTTAAAAAACCGATATCTATCATCCCCCCTCTGAAAAACATATTAGAAGAGCCTAGCGTTAGCGTCGTAGCTGTACCAAAATCAAATAATGCAATATTTTCATCTTGGAATAGATTTAAAGCTCCTAGAAGCTTCATAGCTCTATCTTGTCCTAGCTCAGGGTAAATATCTTGGATTTTATTGCGAAACTCTATTAATTGATCATTAAACTCAATAGGAAACCAAAGTGCTTTTCTTTTCTGGATTTCTTTAAAGCGAAACTTGATTTCGTCTTTAATTTCAGAGTTCATATGTCTTCGAGAACTGACGATAAATACTCTAAATGTATCAAAGTCTACTGATCCGTTATACTGTAATAGTAAAGATTCAAATTCTTGGGACAGGCTATTGATATCATAGTAAGTTTCACCTTTTAGATGAAATTTGATTAAACTATTTCCGATATCAACAACTAAATACATGGGTACATTTGTAAATATTTATGATTTAATTTTTAAGCCAACTAAGGCCTATAAATATTTTGACCTTAAATTCAATAGAAGTCTATTTTTTCAGGCATTAATTTTTATATTCCTTTCAGCTATCATCTCATCCTATTTTTCCCTAAGTGAGTCCCTAAATATCATTTTTGAGATTCTCTTTTCAAGTGCCTTGATTTTCTTAGTAGGCTTTGTTTTTAAGCTTGAGAGAGGAGATTTATTCAAATTAATAGCCTTTTTATCTTTTGCTAATTTCCCATTATTATTTAAAGCACCAGTCGATATTATCTCAAAACAAATTCCTTTTTTAGGGGCTTTACTTTCTTTTGGATTATCGATCTGGATTTTAAATTTAACTCTAATTGCTATTGCTACGGTTTGTAAGATTTCTAAGTTGAGAGCATTTTTGCTCTTAATAATGCCAGTATTAATAATACTTTTGTTATTATTTATACTCTTTATTCAAATTTTAGTTCCGTTTTTTGAGTATTTAATATAGTTTTATGAAAAAAGCAGTGATTTTAGGTTCAGGGTTAAGTATTTTAAACGGTGTCGAGCCTTTAGAGTCTATTCCTTATTCAAGTATTCCATCATGGCCAGTCGGTCAAGTTAGAGGACATAAAGGTGTTCTTGATAAATACGAAGACTTATGGGTTCTTCGCGGTAGAGCCCATATCTATGAAGGCTTTTCTTGGGAGCAAGCTTGTTTCCCCACTAAATATTTAGCTGAAAATGGTATCGAAGAGTTAATTATTACTAATGCAGCTGGTGGTATTAATCCAGATTTTGAAATTGGTGATTTGATGCAGATAACAGGCTATCTAAATTTTATGAAACCAGATAAATCTCGTCGTTTATCCCGTTTAACGCAGTCAGTTACTAATATTGAGACTAAAGAAATCTTTGGTGAAACCACTCTTCATAAAGGTGTATACGTCGGGGTTCACGGTCCTAACTATGAGACTCATGCCGAGGTAGCTTTATATAGAGAGATGGGGGCAGATGCTGTCGGTATGTCGACTATTCCTGAATTAGAAACTGCTAATGAACATGGTTTGAAGGTTACAGCCATAAGTGTGATTACGAATGTTTATGGAAAAACTCTGGATTTAGGTCATGAAGGGGTTGTGGAAGTCGCTAAGGAAGCCAGCAAAAAGCTAGTGAAGCTTTTAGATTTGGAGTAAGGACTTGAGAAGAGATTCTAATGGCTTTTCATTAATTGAGATGGTTGTTGCGGTGACCATTTTGACGGTTGTTGTTTCTCTTTTATATCTTTATAGTAATAAAGGTTTACTTTTCTATGAAAAGATATTTAACTTTGATCGTGTTCAGATTAATGTAAAATCAACATTAGAAACAGTTTTAAATAACCTTAGAGAGGCGAGTAGATCCTATGTTCATATAGGTTCTGGTTATAACAGTAGAGTACCAGTTCCTGATGATTTAATTATTTCTGAACCCTATTTGTATTTTGCGAAGTACGTCTCAGATTCTGATCAAGCAGAAGTTCGTGGTATTAAAGATAAAATTGATAGAAAGGTTGCGGGGCACTATGATTACTATTTAGTTTATTTATCTAAGGTGGAAAAGGATTCTGGAGAGTATTTTACAGATAAAGCAAGGCTGAAGTTTTTAGTTTTTACGAATCAATCTATTGATAATACAGATTTTAATGCTAATGACTGGCCTTTTCTACCTTATTTAGAAGATGATTATACTGTTTCACTTTTCTCTATTGGACTTGATGAAGATGAAAAGCAGGATACCCCTCAAAAACTCAATAGAGGCTTCCTCGATTATGTTTCTATGTCTGGTTCTAGCCCGGTTTTCTCAATATCTAACTCTGAGATTGAGTTTGATTACTTTAACTCAAATAATTTAATTAATAAAACACTGATTAAATTTAAAATTAATATCAAAGATGAAAGGGAAAATGTAATATTAGATTTAGAATCAGCGGTAATGCCAAGGAATTAAGCTTTGAAATTATTTTTAAAACTAAGTATTTTATTTTTTATTTGTAGCTTAAGCTTTTCTTGTACAGCTTTAAAATCAAATAGTAAATCTTTAAATATGAATTTAGGATTTGAGCCACAGTCACTTGACTGGAATATTGCTGGGGACACATACTCATATACAGTTATCAGTAAAATTATGATCGGTTTGACTCAGTTTACCGAGTCTGATTCTGGGGAACTTAGTTTAAAACCGGGTTTGGCTAAATCATGGGATATCCGTGAAGGCGGAAAAGAGTATGTCTTTTATTTGGATGAAAGAGCAAAATGGTCTGATGGACGGGAACTAAGAGCTCAAGATTTTATCGACTCCTTAGAAAGAACTTTTAGTGATGATTTTGGTGCACCTTATGCTGAGTTGCTTGCTGTAATCGATATGAATAAGTCTAAAGCTGTAGATGATAAAACTTTGAAATTAGTTTTAAAATATCCTACTAGTTATTTTCTTTACCTGACAGCATCTTGCTTTAGTTATCCTATTCGTATGGATCTGATTGATCAGTATGGTGATTCTTGGACTGAGGCAGAAAATATGGTGAGTATTGGTCCTTATCTTTTAGATCACTGGCAGCATGAATATAAAATTGTTTTGAAAGCAAACCCTGATTATTTTTTAAAAGATCAACTGAAAAATAATTTGGATATTTTGAAGTTTTTTATGGTTGCAGAGCAATCAAGTGCTTTTACATTATTTAAAAATAAACAGTTTGATTGGATTGATGGTGGTTCTGTTCCTACTAGTGAATTTAAGAATTTAGAGCAGTGTTTAGAAAATGGTGAAGTTACGAAGCTCTGTGATGATTTTTATATTGAAAGTTCTTCACTCTTGAGAAATACTTTTCTTGGTTTTAATGTTCATAAAAAGCCTTTTGATAATCCACTTGTAAGAAAAGCTTTTGCTTATGCACTTGATAGAAAAGCTTTAGTGAAATTAAGAGGGCGTGGTGATATCCCAAATGCTAACTGGGTGCCACCAGGTTTAGCTTATTTCTATAGAGCTGATAAAGCAATTATCTATGATCCAGTTAAAGCTAAAGCTTTACTTGCTAAAGCAGGTTACCCTAATGGTAAAGGCTTAGAAGAAATAGAATTTCTTTACCCCAGTCGAGAGGATGCTAAAGCTTTAGCTGAGATTATGCACTCAATGTGGCACAAGGTTCTAGGGGTAGATGTAAAGTTAATAGCTCAAGAATGGAAAGTCTTTATGAAAACTTTGCGTGAAGATACTCCACATTTATATAGGTTAAGCTGGGGAGCAGATTATCCAGAACCAAGTACTTTTATGCAGTTGTTTACGAAAAATAATCAGATTAATTATGGAAAATGGTATTCTCCAGAATACGATAATTTGATTTTAGAGGCGATGTCGAGTCTAGATAAAAAGCAGAGTAAAATGTATTATCAAAAAGCTGAAAAGATATTACTAGAAGAAGAAATGGCGATTGCACCATTATTCGTTAATCGACAAGTATTACTAAAACAAGCTAATATTAAGAATATAAAACCTAATCCAATGGATTTATTTTTTATAGATAAGGTAACTAAAGAATGACGGCAGGAAATATATTTTCTAATCTTAGAAGAAAAGTCATCAGCAAAGCGAATCATATGCTTTCTGATGAAGTGAAAGAAGAGTTAGGTTTAAAAAAGTATCAGCATAGTTCAGATTCTGGACTTAATAAAGATACTCAGATTAATTATTTCCAACCAGTAGATTCTCAATTAATAAACAACCAAGAAGCCAGAGTTTTAAAATCTGTAGCTATAGTTGTTATATTACTTCTTGTTGTTTTTATCGGTTTTTTATTTTTTAAATTAATTGCTCCTAGCGATAATTATATTAATGACCGTGAAGGCATTACTGTAGTAGATGGGACTACTGTTCATAAAGATATTCGTACTGAAGAAAAAGAAGTTTTAAACCCTAAAGTAAGTGAACTTGAGGAAATGAAAGTTGATAAAACTGATTTGAATATTGAGGATATTAAAGTTGCTTCGCCAGAAGAGACTAAGGATCCAGCTAAAGAACTTGCTAAGTCTCCACTGCTTAAATCAGAGTCAGCAATTCAGTTAGTAGAGTATAGGGTTCAGACTGGAGATACTTTAGATAGGATAGCTAAGCGTTTCTATGGTTCAGGAAGTCTTGAGAATATAAATAAGATTAAGACTGCGAATAAGATTCGTAACGCTAGGTATTTGCAGATCGGACAGAAGCTTATTATTCCTTATTAAGCTCCTGCAGGAACAGCTTCGGTATTAGTATTCTGATTATTAGGCGCCCCTGGAGCTTGGGCTAAACTAGTCATCAGATCTCTTACCTTTAATAGAGTGTTATTTACGTGTGCTTTAACATTCTCATGATTCATGGTATTTTGATTTTGAGATTTATAAGCATCTTTTACCATTTCTAGCATTGCTAATTTATATTCTTTAGGGAAATCAGAGTCATTGATTTGCTTAACCAGTTCCTTGTGAGGGTCTTTTCCTAAGCCAGCATTTGCAATTTTATTTTTTAAAAGATAACCAGTTCCTAAACCTGTAAGAGCAATAGCTCCACCTATTTTTCTCCAACCTAAGCCTAAAAATAGTAAAGCTCCAAGTCCAGTCATTGACCACATTATGGAGTTACCAGCACCATGAAAAAGTTTTCTAGCTCTTTTTATTATATTTCCAGTATGATCACCATCTACTAGTGCAAAAGGGTCATTTTTTTTAGGAGTGTTTTTTTTAGCTTGTTCAGGACTATTTACATTAGCCATGGCTTCCATTTCTTCTCGATTTTTTTGAGCTAAATCTGGGTTTATCCCATCCCCAGGTGCTTCTTGAAAAGCTGGGTTAGGTTCTTTAGTGAAAGCGCTAGTTTCTATTGCTGCGCTTTGCGCAGCTTGATTAGATCCATGCTTAATAGGGTTAGTACCCAAAGCTAATTTCTCCTAAATTAATCCGTATTACGTATTCTAGCACATACTTAATCTAAAAAACAAATTTAGTATTAAGCCTGGCTATACAGACCTACAAGTATATTTTTCAGGGTGTTTTGATATTAAGCTTAAGCTTTAACAGGAACTTTCTGTCTTTCTAGGACAACTGCATTGTTTTTAGGAACTACTTCTGCACCTGATTTATTACTATTAGTAGCTGCATTAGTAACGATGCTTTGTTCTTTAGAAGTCATGATACTTGAACTATGTGGTTTATAGAATTTACCTTGGTGAACTCTTTGAGTGATTTCAGCATCATTTAATTGGTGGCTAAATTCTTTAGCCATACCGAACATTAAGCCACCTAGACCTAGGTTTTGTAAGAAGCCGAAGAATGGTTTGATACCCCTACCAGCACCACCGACTAACATTGCATATAAACCTGCCATCTGGATGTTAGAAGCTTCGATAGGATTAAATTTGTGTTGCTTACCGTGGTAATCAGTATATCTAAGGGCAGTACCATCTAAGTTCTTTCTTAGAGTATTTGCTCTAACTAGTAGTGATAGAACTGGAATTACATTCCCAAGTCTTCCTAACCAACCAGCTATAGAGTGCTTACCAGCTTTGGCTGCAATATCTGAAGCTAAAAGAGAGCCTACAGTACCTACCATACCAGCAGCCATAACGTGAGGCACACTATGAACAGTCTTATAAGGCATACCATTGTTCTTACTCATTCTCATAGCAGGACCATCTGTCATGCTAGGAAGTAAACTCTTCAGAACGCCGACACGTAAACCTTTCTCCTGGAAAAACTGCATAGCCATTTTAAGGTTTACTTGAAGTTCAGGAATGATCTTAGCCATGAAGTCACCGACAGCACCCATCTTACGTAGAGCACCACCCATAAATTTATCTTGCCAGAAACGAACACCTTGTTTTCTATCTTCAGTTAATTCAGAAGTAACATTTCTGATATTGATAAATTTATCAGGGTTACTGAATTGTTTGGTGTAAGCTTCTTTCTCAGCTTTAGAACCATGAAGACCATCGATGTTCATGTTTAAGCCTTTAGCATCAAGAATACCTACACCACCGATGTTTACTTCAGAAAGTGCTCTTAGATCTACTTCAGCTGGGCTACCGTGACGGAAGAAGTTTGAGAGTAGACCTCCCATCCATTCACCAAACCCTTTTAGAGCAACTCTATCAGGGTTCATCATATAAAAAGCCGTACCTGTAACTAACGTTTGAGCTATATAAGTAAGTCTCTGTATATTTATACCAGCTTTTTCAGCACTTTTATTTTTGCTTAAGTCACCAGCTAAACCTACTGCACCACCTAGAGCCATACCAGCGGTAATAAGTTTGAAGAAGTTTTTAAAGTCATCACCAGCATTGTCAAGTGATAGTAATTTACCTACCACTGGTATCTTAGATAGGAAATTACCAGCAGCACCTGTCTCTGCTAAAGGCTTTTTATATCCACCTTTATCTCTAGCTTCTTGATCGATTTTATTAACTAAACCAGGGATTAATGCCTGAGCAGCATCTTCTTTATAAAGTTTCTTTTTATAAGCTTTAATCCATGGAGCTGATTCATCTACATCAAAATTAAAAGCCTTAGGGTCTTTTAAACCTACGACATCCTTTAAGCCTGGTAAACCTAATTCATTAGCTAGTTCAAGAGCTACACCAGCTTCAGTGTTATTGTGGGCATGAACTGTACTATATCTAGTGATGCCTTTAGAGATATACTTAAGAGCTTTTTCTTCTAAAGTTTTCTTATCGATTACTTCACCAGTGTGTGTAAATTTAAAGTTATTGTCATCAATCTTTGCAAGTGCAAGTGGACTATCTTTATATTGTTCATCCTGAAGGAGTTTGATTAACCTAGGAACTAAGTGTTCTTTATAATCAATCTGCCCTCTAGTTACAATTGCTCCACCCTGAGGTTTCATAACATCGATGATGGATTCACCTGGTTTAAGATTTGCAAGAATTTCAGGATTCGCTGGAATCGCAAAAGGCATCATGATAAGTCCAGCATCAGATGGACTATCTCCACTAGTTAGTAAGAATTTATTTTCTTTAAAGAAAGTGCTTAGATCTAAATCTTTATTCGCTCTTTCTTTATCTCCTACAGGAACAAGCTCGAAGTAAGGGTTTTTATTTTCAACGATTTTAAATACTGAGTCAACATCATTAGTAGGAGTATCAGGAGCATTATTCTTAAGATCATCGATAAGATCAGCGGAATCTTTATCGTAAACTTTCCCTGTTTTCTTATCCTTAGGAAATTTCCCATTAAAGTCTAAGTGGTCAGTACGCTTATTATTAATATTTAGGATATTAGCGTCACGATTAATTCCATATTTATTCGCTACAAAGTCTCTAGTTTTAGGATGATTTAGAGTAGAACCAATTAACTGAATTAAACCTAATTTAGACCTTTCATCGATTTGATAGTGACCGTTAATTGCGTGAGGAACTAAACTGATAATCTTTGCGTATCTAAGGGCACCAAAGAAATTCTTACGGTTAATATCTTTATCATTAGGGTCTTTTAGTCTTTGAAATAGTTTTTGGTTTTTAGGATCTAAAGGAACATTTAGTTTTTCAAATTCTGCTATGAATTTTTCATCTGAGTATTTTTTTTCATCAGCCTCTTCATATAAATCAGCAATTTTAATCCAGTCTTCAAGACTGCTATCACCATTAGTATCCATTAAGTAAGTCGGAATTGACTTGTACTCAAGAACTCTAGATCCATTATCCTTAATGAGCTTTTCAAATCTGTCTAAGAAGTTAAATTCTTTATTTAAGAATTCGAAAACTTCTGAGAACTGGATAACTTTAGGATCCATATAGAGTTTTTCACCAGGGACATGACGAATAACTCCACCTAGACCAACCATACCTAAGGTTTTAGCTAAAGGATCTTTAAGGTTCGAGATACCATGTTCTCTCCAAGCAGAAGAAACGTGATTCAAACTTCTGTAGGTAGGGTTATATTTACCATCTTTAAGTAAATCAGGACCTTCTGGGGCAAAAGCACTAGGGTTCGAAAGGATCGCAGGTCTCATCGTGTTGATGAAGTTAGTACCTTTTTTTACAGCTTTTCTAAGAAGACTTAAAAAGCTTTTATCGCCATCACCGGAATTAGCGTTAAGTAGTGAGTTTACCCATAATGGTAATCTGAGTGCTGCTTTCTCTGCAAAAGCACTGGTGTGATCAGTACCTTGAGTATTAGCAACCGTTTTAACGGTTTTATTACCGTCTGCATCTTGAGAAATCTCAAAGAACATTCCAGCAGCCTTAGCTTCAAGGTATTGCTGTCTAAATTTTAGGTAACTTTCTTTATCAGATTCAGCCTGGAACTTATCTACACCCTCAAATAATTCTTTAGGTATAGGTACTTTATCTTTAGGTATAGCAAGCAGTTTTTTTGCGGCTTGCATTTGTTGTTCTATAGTAGGTGATTTAAGAAGATACTGATAATGAAGTTCTTCTGAGTATTCACCTTTTACTCCATTTTGATGAATGGCATCAGGATTTTTAACCTGCTCCATATCTGGAGTTTTCGTGATGGATTTTTCTAATTTAGCTTTATCGTCTAATAAAGCAGCTGCGCTAGCTGTCTTAGCTTCTGCGCCATTATTACCGGAAATTGGGTAGTTATTTTTGAGATCCGTATTTAGATTTGGATTGTCGGCACTGACACTTGACATTAAGGTCAAAACTCCCTTGTTTTGATTTGGAAGGAAAACAATAACTAGTACATCAATGTATTAGCTCATTACATTATAGAATATTTAACCTTAACTTGTTAATACTAAAGCTTAAAAAAATTTTATGAAACAAAATAATAATATTTTCAATAGGGGCTTAATCCAGGCTAGAAGTGCTTATTGATGATAAAAATTCTTCATCAAAAGACGCTTCACCTAAGTTGTAATTATCTTGGGCTTGGCTTAGGAAACCACTCTCAGCAAAAGATTGCCATTCAGATCCGAATTCTTCTACTCTCAGCTCACCTTCTTGAAGGTTTATTAATTTATCACTTTCTAAAACTATTTCAGCAAGCTCATCCGGCTTTGCAGACAGTAAATTTGCGATTTCCGCCTTATCTGAGTCTTTAAATGGTTCAAAATTTACTTTTCCAGGTAAATGCGCTCTTGCTGATTCAAATTTGGCCAAAACTGGAATTTTTAGGTCTTTTTCTAAGTTAGAATTTTCCATTGTCCCCCCCGAAACAAGTTCATTTCTTGATATTTAATACTTCAGTGACATCTTGCACAGATTAAATTATTAAATGGTTAAAATAATTTCAAAAATATAATCAAAAAAAATAAGTTATGACTTTTTATTTATGTGAATGGAAACTATGCAGCTTCAGGATTTTCTTCTTCGTCTGCTAGTAAAGGTGAATTTGAATTAAAAGATACCCATGTATCGGAAGCTTTTTTCGCTTGAGTGAGAGGGTCATTAGGATTATTTGAAGAGTTGTTAGAAGCTCTTTTTTTATAATCATCTTCAATGACTTGAGTTACTATTGCTGTTTGAGATGGAGTAGGTAGCTTGGCAGTAGTGGGGAAATTTAGAGCAGGGTTATTTTCTCCAGTACTGGCACGCTCAGTATCAATATTTTGCACAACTTTAGGGGCACGCAAAATATCACGAGCACTTGCAAAAGGTATTGATGAGTCACCATTTCCGCCAACCATGTTCTTGTAATACACATTATAGATTATCTTTTGGTTAAAATCTTAGAAATCTTAATATTTGTTTGTAAAATTGTTGAATATATAATGTCAGCAAAGCAAAAAATTAGCATTTTAGGTTCAGGTTCATGGGGAAACACCCTTGCTTGTCACTTCTCTAAGAATTTTGAAGTTTTACTTTGGGATTATAAAGCTGAGCGCGTTAAGCAGCGTGAAGTTGATAGGAAGTTTGATAGACCTGAAGAGGGGAAATATCCTGAGAATGTGATTTTCAGCTCTGATTTAAAAGAAGCCATGCTCTTTAGTGATCATATATTTAGTGTGGTTCCACTTAAAGGTATACCTAGTTTAGTTCAGAAAATGAAAGAACTTAGTCAGACTGTAAGTCTGAATGGAAAAGTATTAATAAACTGTGCAAAAGGAATAGACTTCACTACGTTAAAAACACCCGCTGAGATCTTTAATGAAGTCTTCAAGGAATTTAAGTTAGATATTAAAGTCGCAGCTTTAGCTGGTCCGAACCTTGCAAAAGAATTTTTAGATGGCAAGCCTATGATTTCGACTCTAGCTTGTGAGGACTTAGATATAGCTACAGAGTTGCAGCATTTATTTACATGTAATAGATTTAGGCTCTATGCGACTAATGATTTAATCGGAGTAGAATTCTGCTCGGCTTTAAAGAATGTCATCGCTATTGCAGCTGGAGCAGCTGATGGCTTAGAGCTAGGAGCTAGTGCTAAAGCTAGTTTAATTACAAGATCCCTTCACGAATTAAGAGAACTAGTTAAATTGAAAGGTGGTAGCGATGAAACTCTATATACTGCCGCTGGTCTTGGCGATTTGATCGCGACATGTAACTCTCCACTAAGTCGTAATTACCGTGTCGGGTATTTTTTAGCGCAAGGTTTAAACCTAGAAGAGATCGCAGAAAAATTAAACTCAGTATCAGAAGGTGTAAACACAGCATTTGCACTTGAGGCATTAAATTTGCAAAATGACCTTAGAATTCCTATATGTTTAGAGGTCGCAAAGATGCTTCACGGTTCGAAAACTCCAGTTGAGGTAGTGGAAACTTTAATGTCTCGAAAACCTAGAGAGGCGGTCTCATAGTGAAATATGTGGCTTGTTGAAGATATTTCAAAAAAATTAATTTTTCTGTTTCTCAAAGGGCTTTACTTAATATATATTGTGGTATTATTTATCCTACTAAAAGGATAAGTATGATATAGCGATGTTTGGACCACACTTAGTAATGGAAGCATATGGATGCGAAAGAGGGCTCATGACAGATATTGAGGCCATGATTGATTTATTAGATCGATTGCCGGGGAGAATGGATATGACGAAGATTATGCCACCCTACGCTTTCAAATACTCAGGTAAGGTCGAAGAAGAATGGGGTTTAAGTGGAGTGGTCTTAATTGCTGAAAGCCAC
Organism: uncultured Candidatus Melainabacteria bacterium; assembly: GCA_937927525.1. Classification (GTDB taxonomy): domain Bacteria; phylum Cyanobacteriota; class Vampirovibrionia; order LMEP-6097; family LMEP-6097; genus DT-14. Next base: position 3,338 of record CALBDR010000123.1, on the reverse strand, counting down.
ATCGCCCTGCATACGTTTCCAGATAAAAATGGTTTTTTAACTGTTGATATTTTCAGTTGTAAAGATTTCTGTATTGAGACTGCGATTGAAGAGATTGTTAAAGTTTATAACCCTACTCATTGGGATCATCAACTTTTCATGAGAGGTAGAGAATATCCACGTTCTATTGCTAAGGCTAGTGAGATTATTGAAACTGAAAGACTTCAATGTGCTCAAAACATTCCTCATTTAGAGAAGTCTTTTGTTCTTCAGTAACTCTACACTGCTCTATGGAGTTGTGAAACTTTAATAGCTGGGGTAGAATCCTAATAAATGGATTCTTCTCTGGAGAGACTGAAAGAAGCTAGCTTCTTTTTTGGAAAACTTGCTTCGCTATCTAAGGTAGAGCTAGAGGATTTTATATTTTCATGGCATAAAGAAGGCGAGTCAATTCAGGAACTGATAGCTTTTATAGAGTTTCTCAGAGCTAAGCATCCGCCTTTAAAGTTAAAGTCTGAAGCATATGATTGCGCAGGAACTGGTGGGGATAAGTCAGATACATTCAATATATCTACATCTTCAGCGATTGTTGCTGCAGCATTAGGTTTACCAATTTTTAAAAATGGTGGTCGCTCGGCTACCAGTAAAACTGGTTCTGTAGATTTTCTTGAAGACTTAGGTGTTAACTTTAACTTAAGTGACGAGGCTAAAATTGCTAAGTTCTATAACTATGGTCTTTCCTTTATCTCAAGTCCAGTTTCAGCAGAGTATTTAGCTCCAGTGAAACAAATTTCTAAGGCTAATAAAAAGAGTAGTTTTATTAATTTGATTGCTCCTTTTTTATCTCCGATTGAACTTGACGCTCAATTAATTGGAGTTGCTCATAAAAAGTGGATTCCAGTTGTTTCTGGTATTGCTAAGTGTTTTATTGAGAAGAGATACCGAAAAAGAATAATTCTAGTGCATGCGGCTGACCCAGCTAATCCAGAAAAAGTCTTAGATGAGGCAGCATCAATTTGGCCTTTTAAAATTTATTTCTTAGATAGTCAGAATACTATTGAGCATAGTTTTATGCCTAGTGGTTTAGGTATGCGCTCTGGTGATCTGCCCGATCTTCGTGGAGGAGATACTAAGGAAAATGTTCAAATTTTAAAAAAGCTTTTTAAAGCTGATATTCCACAAGGAGATTATACTGAATGGAGTGCTATGCAGAGTAAGTTTGAAACTTTACTCTTAAATAGTGCTTTGTTATTTGCATTGAAAGAAGATTTCTCTGAATTTAGTAAATTTGCGCAGTTCTTAACTTTTTATGAGTTAAAGATAGGTGAGATAAAAACTAAGCTTGAGGATGGGACAGTTTCTGCTTTTCTAGAGGAGTTCTTAAATAATTAGATATTGACCTTGTTCTTTTAAATATTTTCATTAAGCTTTTTCCTAAGATAATATCACTCTTCTTGCCACATTTCCAATAGAGTATTAAGATATTACTATGGGTATAGTATTTAGACTAAGTTTAATAGCATTCGTTTATATCAATGTTTTCCAATTTTTAATTCCAGTTCATGCTAAAGAAGTTAAAAAGCCCGAGACATACGCAGCTGATAGGCTAGCAAATGCACAAGCACAGCTCGACGCACTCTATGAGCAAAAAAATGCTCTTAACTCTCTTATTAAAGCTGTTAAGAAAGAACTTAGAGCAGCTAAAATCAGAGCTAAAGCTGAAGCTATTCAAAATGAGGCTGATACTGAATTGCAGGACGCTGAGTTTTTAATTGAGCAGTCAGGCGTTTCGGTAGCTTTACCTGATGTAGCAGCTCCTAGGGTAAATGAGCCTATGCTTGAAGATATTTCAGCTAAAGTAGATGGCACTAATGATATTTTTCCTGAAGAAAGCTTTGATGAAGTAGATTCTGTTTTCTTCCCTGGAGTTAATTCAAATAAGAAGAAAAAGGATCTTCCATATTACGTTAAGTAAATGAGAGATTTAAAAAAGTATTTTTTTACCTGCATATATGCTTTTTTGGTAGTAACCTTACAGCTTTCTACTTTTAGTTTCTTTACTGATTTATCACCAAATTTTATTGTTGTAAATATTGCCGTAAGTTCTGCACTATTTGACTTAGGTTTAAATGTGGTTTTTATAAGTTTTATAGCTTTAATGATTCGTGCGGCTACTTATGACTCACAATTCCTGTGGTATTTACCCTTGATTGCATTTATATTTAAATTTATTTATATAAAAGAACTTAAGGATCCTTTGCTGCTCTGTATTTTTTACAGTGTTGTTTTGACAGTAGGAGTAACTTTGTTTAGTACTGATACTTATCCATTTTTTGATATGCTCTACAAGTCTCTACCAATCAATGTCTTACTTACAGTGTTGATTTATTTCGTGATGAAGAAATTGATTTTAAGGAAATCCTCGTATGCAGCTAAGTTTAGATAGTGAAAGTATTTCATATTCTTTACTTAAAAGAAAATCTTCATCTGTGACTAACACTGAGAGCAGTTACGAGAGTCTCATCGCTCATAACCTTGATAAGTATTACCATCCAGCTAGCATCTTGAAACTGTTTACCGCTGTGATTCTTGAGGATCAGTACCTAGGCGGTGCTTCTATGATGGATTTAAAGGATATAAAAAAAATTGAAAGTGAGCGTAGTCTAAAAAAAGCCTTAATTGCTTCTATACAGGATTCAGACAATGATGCTTTAGCTTATATTATAGATGTTCTTTCACCATTTAAAGCTGATTATAATTTTTTAGCAGAGAATGATCTCGAAGACTTAGTTCTAGAGCGTCAGTCTATTAATCTTTTTTTTCAGTCGCGTGGCTTTAGCTCTCAGATAAATGTTGCTAATAAATGTTTTGGTTTTGATTATTATGGAAAAGAAGAACAGCTCTTAGAAAGGCTCGGTGTAAATAAAATTACAGCTCAAGATCTTATTGATTTACTTGTTATGATTGAAGCCGCATACCCAAAGACTTTTAAAGCTATGCATAGAAAACTTTCTTTAGAAAATGCGGCAAGTGAAGATACAAAAAAAGAAATCCCAAGTTCAATAATTAATACTCAGGATTATCAAATTGAATCTTTTGCGGGGAAGCTTATCCGTAATAAATTACAAATAAAAGAAATTTACTCTAAAGCTGGCTGGACTTCTAAAGTTCGGCATGATGCAGTAATTTTTGATTACCAAGATGCGCGCTATATACTTATAGTAATGACAGAGGGCTTTAGTAATTCACCTGAGCTACTACAGAAGCTTGCAGAGTTTATGCTTAAAGACTTAGAGACTCCTTGAGAATTTTAATTGAGTGTGCTTTAATCTAAAGTTCTTTTATAGACTTTCATTGCG
>CALBDR010000122.1 GCA_937927525.1 uncultured Candidatus Melainabacteria bacterium | reverse complement strand
TCCGGCAGGTCCACAAGCAATTTCGCCTGAGAGATCTGTTTCGTCTGTTAGTTCTTCTACTTTGGTTAGGTCTACTTCACCTAGGGTTCTAATTAGCTCATCGTACTTCTCTTTAGTACAATCTTCAAAAGGCGCTTGAGTATAGCTTCCTCCATCGTAAGGTAGTACTGAGAGTCCTTGATAGCTGTCTTTGTTGTCCCACATCCAAGCACCAACTGAATCCCATTCGTGCTCTCTTACTGAAACAGTAGCAGAAACGTTATGGGTATTATGTCCGGTACGGTGCCCTGGCTTAATCCAGTCTGTGTAAACCCTCTTAACACGTTCCAAGAGCTGTAACGGAGACTCTGTACGCATGATTGCACCTTCTGGAGCTTTTTGCGGAACAGATATAACTGCAGTGTCATGAGGTCTAAAATATTCATCTTCTACTAGTTCTGGATGATTAAATTTAAGGTAGTTATAAATTGCTTCATTCTTTCCTACTCTAATTCTACGAATATAATAATCATTATGCCAGGCATGAATACCGGAAGAAGTTCCAAGAGTTAATGAAGTTGTACCTGCCGGCTTAACTGTAGTAGTTCTAGCAGCTTTATTGATCCCGATCATCTCAGCTACTCTAGCATTCTCCTCTTTAACTGCTTTTGCTGCTGCTTTCATGTCTAGGTTCAAGACTGCACCGGAAGCTATACCGGTCATCGATACTCCAATAAGAGCATCTTTCTCTGTCGTACGCTGCCAAATTGGACGTAGATAATGGAAGTCAGTATAACCTGCCTGAAGAGTACCAATGAAGGATGCTGCTCTTACTCTCTCCTCTAAGTCTTCCTGAGACTCTACATTACTCAAGTTTACTTCTGTAAGGTTACAGAACTGAAATGGGCGGAGTGAGATCTCAGCACAAGGATTGGTTCCCCAATCTTTATCATTAGAGAAAAGTAGTCCTGGCTCTCCTGCTCCAGATGCTTCTACTCTCTTCCATAAGTCTAAGAAAAACTCTTTTGTTACTTTATGACGAAGAAGTAAAGCAGAGTTATTAGCACGACCTCTCTGCGGATTATTTTCCCACCAGCTACCTGCTTTACAAGATACCATTTCATCGTCATCAGCTGAGAATAATGAAATGAGAGCTGCTCTACGAATACCTCCTGCAAGAACAGCATCGGCTACGTGACATACCATATCGTGTACTTCGACAGGACGAAGCTTGTCACCGTCTGTTCTAGCATCTAGGATTCCTTCAATCTTAACGAGAGCTTCTTTTAATGGTTGTGGTCCTGGAGCTTTACCTCCTGAAGTAATTAATCTTGCTCCTTTAGGTCTAATGTCCGAGAAGTCAAATACAATATGACTACCGCCAAAGAAGTATGACTTAACTAATACTCTGACAGCTTCAGCCCATCCCTCTATAGAATCAGCGATCAAAAATCTGCGTTTACGATTCTTATTTGGTTTACGAATCTCCGGGAGAGCATCTACGTGATGCTTCTGTACCGAGTATCCTACACCTGTACCTCCTAAAAGAAGGAACATTATCTCCGAAAATACTCTCCAATCATCTACAGGTGCGTAAGCACAGTTGTAGATGCGGTTAGGAGATATCTCAATCGGCTTTCCTGCAAATTGCATAGAACGCATAGACGGCAGTAACTTTTTATCCTGCACAAGCTTGTATACGTTTCTAATCTCTTCTTC
>CALBDR010000121.1 GCA_937927525.1 uncultured Candidatus Melainabacteria bacterium | reverse complement strand
ATAGTAAACGCCGGTGAAAGTGTTAGCGTTTTAGTAGAGCCTGTATACGCGGTAACGTTAGCAAGTTGTCCAGATCCTAACCCTGCAGAGATGTAAATGGACGAGCCGGTATAAGCACCGTCAACTGCGCTAGCGCTAGCATCAAGAACTACAACAGTAGAGTTAGTAACGCTTGCAAGAGTGTTAGCTCTAAACGCATAACCGGAACCGTTGGCAGTAACGTCAATAATTTCAATAGCATTATTAGTTGCAGCTTGCTGAATATCCCACTGAACGCTTCCATCATCGGATGCTAGTGTTTTTACCGGAATGTAGGATGTTGTAACAAACTTTAGAGTATCAGCAGCAGAGATGGTATACATGAACTTCCACTTATACCCATCTGATGTGCTGATAATAGAAGTTCCGGTGCCAGTTGGTTTTACTGTAGATGCCGCACCGCGGTCGTTAAACATACACTTGTAAACGTTGTAATCTGTTGTTACAACATAAAACTGACCGTCGTACAGACTAGTATTAGTATCATCGTATTCTGTATAAACTGTACCAGACGTCCAGTTATAACGTGGAATACAGAAAGAAACATCAGATGACTGAACCCGCTTGGCTGCGATCATCTGACGCCAGGGCTCGAATCTAGACTCTCTAATCGTATCTAAAGGAGTTGGTTCCGTATCTCCATTATCCCATGAGTTGATACGACCAATAAAAAGATACATTTTTGTATCCGCAGCTTCTCCAAACGCTTCTTGAAATTGTTCAGCGTTGTGGATTCGGAATCTTTTAGTTACTACACCTGGCATCTCATTCTCCGGTAATTAGTAAATTATTTTTATATTTATGTCAGTTTATAAAGTGAATTTCACCGTTTATGACTGTTAGATTAGAGTTAGACGTTATGAATAGAGTATTAGCATCAAACGGTGCGTTGATGTCGATATCTCTGTAGATAAAGCTACCTGTGTTACCGATATCCTTAACTAGAATCTTAAGGTTATTAGCCTCGTTTAGCAGTTCATCGGCGATGAAGCTCAGGCTAACATTAGCTATTCCGTCTAGCTCGTTAATATAGAGTACGTTTACATCATTGATAAAGTCTGTGCCGTAACCGTTAACCCAGATTCTGCTTAATGTTGCTTCAGTAATTAGTTCGCTGTATTCAGCAATCTGGGTGTTAGATACTTCTGCGATACTAGCATTGAAGTAGTCAACATCGACAAGTCCTTGTGCTTCAACATAAAGCTCTATAGTACCGAGGCTAGCTGTTGAAACAATAGTCTGTGGACTTGCCGTTGGATTAGCATCAGGTACTGGTACTATAGATGTATTAGAGATAGTTACTGGCTCAACGAACATCTCTAGGGTATGATTATTAGATACAACAGTAGTATTTGGTATACTATCAATACCAAAGCTTCTTAAAACGTTAACAGCTGTGCTTACAGTATGAAGAGGTTTCGCAACGATCTCTTCTGAATCTGATGAGTCGGCTAATGTTAGATAGTAACCGTTTGCTACCAACCACACAGAACCAGTTGGCAAGTAATCTGTAGACGGTGATGCTGGATCGAACACATCTCCAATAGCAAGAGCGGCGATCTGACTTGCTTCGTTGATGGTAACGCCAAGAGCAAGTTTAATAACTTCTGCTGTAATAATTTCGTCTGCAGCAAGAAGCGCGGAGGTCTGCGCCTTAATAAGCTCGATTTCAATTTGGAACCCAGAACCTGTATCTGGTATATCAAGACTAAATGCTGTTTCGATAAGCGGTACAGAGATTGGGATTTCAACTTCTGGCTCAGGAGCGACACCGCCGTCCTCACCAGAAGACTCGTACTGACCGATACTAGAAGAGATAACTTCTGGTATAAGAATATCTGTTAGAGAGTTCGGAGTAATAATTACAATTTGCTTATCAAGTGTTACAGCATTTGCAATTTCTACATTGATAAGAACGTCACCAAACAGTCTCATACCTGCTGGGTGAACAACATCCTTGACAATCTCACGGTAGGTATTAAGTACCTGAGACGATCTTAATACGTAGGAGAACTCTTGATAATACCTATTATCTTGAAGTTTGTTACTCCAAGAAAGAAAACCCTTAACATCTACGTAGCGACCAGTGAATTCAATGGGTACGCTTAGTAGTGGAGCAGCAGTAGCATTTACTGTGTTTGCTCTCGTTAGGTTAGAGATAGTTACGACATCAGTTCTTAAGAAGTTTGAGCCAGCATTAGTAACTGTAAGCGTACGTAGTGCTGTATTAGCGGTAATATTGATTCTACCACGACCACCACTTCCAGAAGCGCTAGTAATAGAAACAATATCGTTCTGTAAATGAC
>CALBDR010000120.1 GCA_937927525.1 uncultured Candidatus Melainabacteria bacterium | reverse complement strand
CTATAGCATAAGGAGAGGAATAGCGAATACTTACTGTTTACCAAATGTGAGCTGATTCTATTTTTCTTGTCGGTTTGAGCTTTCGAATAATTTCAATGTCATTGAAATTATAATAATTACCCGAACTGGGCTGCTGCCCCGAAAGAAAAATGGTAGCAGATCACATCACCATTGGATAGGAACATAATTCCTAGTCCCACAGCTAGGGCAAACATAAACAGGATCATTCCTATTCGGGAGTAGTTTCCTTTCATAGCCATGGTTACAGCGACCACACATGATAGCTACGTTTCTGCCTTTAACACCCATCTTGGCAGGTAGAATGGCTTTTCTTTTAGCTGCCGTTTCTTGCCATTCTCTTAATTCGTCAGGATCTGGTCTTCTCATTAGATTATATTAATTTATCTTACTAAACTTAATAAGCCTTTGCTATAAGGATTTCTTTGTTCTCTGAAGATATTGTGCCCGAAAGAATACATGGATAATCATCTGATAATTCTTTTTTTAATGGAAGACAACGAATTGAAGCACTAAATTTTTCTTTTAAAATTTTCTCTAATTCTGTATCACCATTCCATTTTGACCGTGCAAAGCCCCCACCTGAATTTAATAGCTCAGCAAGCTCGTCAAGATTTTTTACATTTTTCGTGTTTTCTTGACGGAAGTTTGTAGCTCTTTGAAATAGATTATTTTGTATTTCATCTAAAAGATTTTTAATGAATTTACCTAAGCCTTCAAGTGCAATACCTTTTTCTTTAGAGCGAATATCTCTTCTATGTATTTCGACTTGATTATTTTCTAAGTCTCTAGAACCTACTACAAGCCTGATTGGAATACCTTTTTGTTCATATTCATTAAATTTGATACCCTGACTGATTTGATCTCTAGCATCAATCTTCACAGAAATGCCCAGCTTTTCTAAGTCACTTTTAATTTCATAGCTTTTATCAAGAACTACTGAGTTATCCATGTTCTTTTTAAGTATCGGAATAATTATGACCTGATATGGAGATACTTTAGGTGGCAAAATTAAGCCGACTTCATCGTGATGTCCCATTATAATTGCACCAATTAACCTGGTGCTAACTCCCCATGATGTCTGCCAGACATGCTCTAGTTTATTTTCAGAGCTGGTAAAAGTTGTATCGAAAGCTTTCGCAAAATTTTGCCCTAAATCGTGAGAAGTTCCAGCTTGGAGAGCTTTACCATCTCTCATTAAAGCTTCTATGGTAAAGGTATCTAAAGCGCCCGCGAACTTTTCTGAATCAGTTTTTTCACCGATGTGTACTGGTACTGCTAAGTAATTCTCTAGAAGATCTTTGTAGACATTGATCATCTGCATTACCTCTTCTTTAGCTTCTTCATGGTTAGCGTGGCAGGTGTGCCCTTCTTGCCATAAAAATTCTGAGGTTCTGAGGAAGAGCCTTGTTCTCATTTCCCATCTCATGACATTAGCCCACTGATTAAGTTTTAAAGGTAAGTCTCGATAAGAGCTAACCCATTTAGAGAACATATGATTAATAATGGTTTCAGAAGTCGGTCGGATCACATATCTTTCAGTTAATTCTTTACCGCCAGCCTGAGTTACTACAGCGCATTCAGGAGCAAAGCCTTCAACATGCTCTGCTTCTTTTTGTAAAAAGCTTTCAGGAACTAGTAATGGGAAGTAAGCATTTTCATGACCAGTGTCTTTGATCATTTTATCTAAGGTTTTTTGAATAGATTCCCAAATCGCGTAGCCATGAGGGCGAATTACCATACAACCTTTTACTGGACTGTAATCTGCTAGCTCAGCATTGATGGCTATGTCCGCTAAAATACTTTCTGAATTAGCTTCTTTTGTTTTGGTGGTCATTAAAGTAATTGTAAACTAGACTTACAGTTAAAGTCTATGAGGAAAGATCTTCTTCCTCTTCCTGCTCTTTTTTAGCACGAAGTTTAGCACCTAAACTAGATCTCGAAACCTTTTTAGTTCCAGCTCTTGGAGTACTAACTCTCTTAGCACTGTTTTCGATAGGACTGCCAGTATTTTTATCAGCAGTGTTAGAACCATTGAAAAGCTCTTGGAGAGCAGCAGTCGCTTTTTTCAGGCGTCTTGATACTTGCATTTGAGAGATTCCTAGCATCTGAGCTACTTCAGAC
>CALBDR010000119.1 GCA_937927525.1 uncultured Candidatus Melainabacteria bacterium | reverse complement strand
TGAGATTCTTCTTATGCAACCTACAGTGTGATGGATTTGGTCAAGTAGATCCAACTAATCCAGAAACATATAAACTTCCATACAAGGATGTGATTGCTACCGACTACGAACGTATCGAAGACCTTCCGGTGTTTGAATATGGATGTGATAGTTCGTATAGTTGGTCGAAGAAGTTTGCTCATCTACAACACAGAAAGACTGCTGAAGAGATTGCAAAAGAACTTCTCAATGTTCTTCCAAACAACAAGTTCAGTGATAACACTCATCTGTGTTTGACAGGTGGTGAACCATTACTCAAACATGCTCAAGCAGCAACACTTGAGATCCTCGATTGGTTAGTCGGTCATCATGATCAGTATATTCCATCATTGACTTTTGAGACAAACGGAACACAGAAGCTGACCGATGACTTTGTAAACTATTGGATGGAATCAGAGCAGGCAATGAACACAGAGTTGTTCTTTTCTGTGTCACCAAAACTATGGACGGTAGCTGGTGAGAAACGAGAGAAGGCTATCAAGCCAGAAGTCGTAGAGCAGTACTGTGGACTGTCTGGTGCTGGTCAGTTGAAGTTTGTAGTCAATGGAACACAAGAATGTTGGGATGAAGTCGATGAAGTTGTTGAAATGTTCCGCGATCATAATGTACACTTCCCAATCTGGATCATGCCAATCGGTGCCACAGTAGAAGGTCAGAGAGGTGAGCTCGAAGGAGCAGGATATACAGATGCACAGATTGCAAATCAAGCTCTTGCAAGAGGACATTGTGTATCAGCTAGAGTCCACACATACTTGTGGGGCAACGTGATAGGAGTTTAAATGATACTTAAGTCAACGAAATCATATTGGAAGTTACCTACTGCTCACATGCAGTGGTTTGATCAGGATGCAGATGGTAATCCTGGTCCTTGTGCTAAGTGGCATGGGTATGATCGATCAGTACACTTTGAGTTTTCTGGTCAAGCAGATGAGCATGGATGGATTGTTGGATTTGGTGATCTGAAACCAGTCAAGCAGTTCCTCGAGTACTACTTTGACCACACTGCTTTGATTGGTGCTGATGATCCAAGGATGCAGGACGCACTAGCAGCTAAGGAAGCTGGTATTGTAGATCTTCGTATCCTTCCATACGGTGTATCGATGGAAATGTCTTCGATCTTTGTATGGGAAGAAGTCAATCCTTACATTTATAGTGTTACAGACGGACGAGCTTGGATCTCTCGTGTAGAGTGTCGCGAGCACGATAGCAACAGTGCTTTCATTGAGGTTGATAAGGCTACAGCTATCAAACAAGCTAGGCCAAAGGCGGAGGTTAGAAACTATTTGTTAACCAAACCAGAATGGGAATGGACACCTCCTCTTGAAGTCCTCCGTCAGTATAAATAAAAATCTCAAGCAACGAAGTGTTCCAGGGGTTGCACGTGCAATGCGTTTTTCCTTGGCGGGTGCGGTGAGTCCTCCTTCCTTCCACTCACGTTAAACTCAACCTGAAGGAA
>CALBDR010000118.1 GCA_937927525.1 uncultured Candidatus Melainabacteria bacterium | reverse complement strand
TTGCCAATCCCAATTAGCCTGTCTTTGAGGCGGTGAGTAAGACTAAGCTCTTTGAGAACGGTATAAACAAGATTTGACTTGGCGGCACTGATAAAGTGAGTCCCCTTGGCAATCAGCTTTGACCACCACTCAAAATCATAGAAGCCGCGGTCAAGAATCAGCAGGGTCTGGGGGGTGACTAAGTCCAACAGATTCTGAAGAAATTGACAGTCATGAGCTTTCGCATTCTCGGTGAACCAGACTTCAACCGGAAGCTGACTCCCCAGTTCGATGACGGTGCAGATTTTGCCTGCCAGTTGACCCGCAGGACAATCGCGCAAACTATCGAGCTTGCGAAACAGGGCTTCTAAGACAGAACCATCGACTGCCCAAACCTGCTCAAAGTGTTTCATCGCATAGCCGATACTCTCAGGTAGAGGACGACTGCGCTGTGCCCATCGCTTTTTCAACTCCGGTGCGAGTTCCTGGAATACCCCCTCAAAAAGCTTGTAGGGAAAACTTAAAAAACGTTCACTCACCGCCTGACGGCTTACTTTTGTCACTTTTGCCCACAACAAGTCTTTGCGGTTGAGCATCCGAGTTAGCTCTATTACCGAGGGCACCTGATTCCAGATTAGCGTTACTACTGCCGCTACCATTAACGGCAATGTCAATATTCGCTCCCGCATTCCTAGCTCTCGATAGTAGGCTTGCTGGCTATAGACTGCTGGACCTAGCAACTCTTTCAAGTGCTGGTCAATCGCTTTATTATCCGGTGCGGGCACATTTCGTCGTCGGATATGATCTGGGTTTCGTGAATATCGGTGACTCATCAGCTTGATAGACTGGCTAGAACTCTATCCTTTTCCTATCGTGTTTTTGCCCTTCTTGACTACTGTCCTTTGACCTTAACTTGCCACTCATCAGCAATAGGGGTTTTAAGTGTCGTACTTAATAAAATATTACCCTCCATGATTTTCGAGTCTTGAAAACATTGAAATGCCCCCACGGAGAGACTTTTGGTGTGGTGTTAAAAATATTCTTTCCGAGAGTCAGGAAAGAGGGCTATAGCGCTTTTCGGCTCAGTGAGGTATAAATGATAGGTGTAAACCAGGTTGCTCTAGGCAAGTTGCAAATGAAGCCATACCAAGTAGAATTTCGCCAGAAGATTCTTGACACCTACTTTAACGAACAGATTTCCATAGCCAAAGTTGCAAAAAGATTTTGCGTTGCGAAAAGCTTCGTCCAAAAAATCATCAAACAATGGCGTGATACAGGAGATATAAGCCCTCGTAAGCCTTCAGGAGGACAGCAATTAAAGCTATCTCAATCACAGATTATCATGATAGGGGATTGGGTGAATGAGAAAAATGATATTACTCTTGAGAAAATTCAACAAAGACTTGAAGAAGAAGAAAGCACCAAGGTTAGTTTATCAACTATTTGTCGCGTTCTTCAGAGCCTAAATTTGAGTCGCAAAAAAAAAACACTCCATGCGAGTGAACGTAATACAGATAGAGTGCAAAATTTAAGGTTTGAATATCGGGAAAAAGTTAGAGATATTCCAGCAGAAGACATGATTTTCGTAGATGAAGCGGGTTCTAACTTGGGGATGACATTACCTTATGCCCGTTCTCCAGAAGGAACAAGAGCTTATAGTTCAGTTCCTTGTAATCGAGGACAAAATGTTTCTATGATTGCTGCGTTAGCATTAAAAGGATTGTTGGCTTTAGTTCAGATTTTAGGTGCCACAAAAGGGATTCAGTTTGAAGCCTTTATTGCCAATGTTTTAGTTCCTATTCTTTGGGATGGCGCTTATGTGATTATGGATAATGCCAGAATTCACCAAGAGGAATATATTCGTCCATTAATTGAAGCGGCTGGTGCCCAGTTGATTTTCCTTCCCCCTTATTCTCCTGATTTTTCTCCTATTGAAAATTGTTGGTCTAAAATTAAGCAAATTTTGAAGACCTCTGAACCTCGCAACTATGCTGATCTCAGGAATGCAGTTTGCAATGCTTTAAGCGCAATTACACTGAAAGATATTCATGGCTGGTTCACCCACGGTTGCTATTGTGATTCCCCTTTTGTCGAGGTCGAACAATCACCAGTACTTGCCTCAGTGATGTGAAAACTGCTATAACCCTCTTTCATCATTCTAGGCAGAAGAATAGCAAAATATATCCCATGTATTTACCAAATACTTTAATCGGTCTAGCTTATTGACCTTATTAAAAAGCTTAGTTAA
>CALBDR010000117.1 GCA_937927525.1 uncultured Candidatus Melainabacteria bacterium | reverse complement strand
TTAACCTCATTCACATAAAGAATACTATCGATGAAGTAAGACAAGCCTTTATTGATTACACGTTGCTTGTAATCAGACTCGTGATACTCCATCGTAGTATCGCTAGAACTGATATTTGATAAAATATCCATCACACTCATTTGAATGTGCATCCAGCCATGATCTCAGTCAAGCAAGCCGTCATGTTGATCTCATTGTTCATCACAAAGGCTTGCTTGTACTGATAATCAGCTACAACAAGAACAAGCTGGGGAACAGAGGACTTGTCCACCATCTCACTACCAACCTCATAAAGTTTGGTAAAGAATGTACCAGGATCAGCATCACTGTTCTCAGCAGTCCACTTACGGAGAGATGTAAAGTTTTTGGACTTGATCAGTTCAAACAGATCCTTGTAATCTTGTTCAGTCTTATTAGAAAGAATGCCAGAATCAATCTTTCCAGTTGCAGCGTAACTTTGGAGTTCGTTGATAACACGACGGAAGTCTGGGAAATGCTTTTGTACAAGCATTGCAACAGCCTTCTGATCGTACTCAATGTCCTCGGTGTCCAGGATCCAACATACACGTTTGAAGAAACCCGCAGCAACAGAAGGCTTCTCCTTGTTATCAATCTTAAACTCCACCATCGAGCAACGAGAGTGCAGCGGCTCGATGATTCGATTAGGAAAGTTGCAGGTTAGAATAAACCCACAGTTCCTAGAAAACTCTTCCATAAAGTTACGAAGAGCTGGTTGAGTAGATTGTGGATTGAGGTAATCAGCCTCATCCAGAATCACATACTTACGACCACCTGCAAACGAGACTGTCGATGCAAAGTCTCGAATTGTGTTTCTCAATGTATCGATGTTACCATCCAACGATCCGTTGATAACAATGTAGTCACAACCCAGCTCTTCGAGCATTGCACGGGCTGCTGTTGTTTTACCTGTTCCAGCAGAACCAGTCAGCAAGAGGTTTGGGATATTACTGTCTGATACAAACTTGGTAAACTTCTCCATAAGAGAAGAAGGAAGAATTGTATCGTTAACTTTCCTTGGGCGGTATTTCTCCGACCACAGAAACTCTTCCACTACTTAGCCTCCAGCGCAATAAAGTAAGTGATTGGTTTAGTCGTACACTTGAACCGTGCAAGACCTTTAGGAGACAAACTAATGTTATAGTCACCTTCAATCAACTTCATGTTCTCAATCTTAAAGATGTAATCCATTTCATTAATATCTACATCTTCACCATATTCGTCCACAACAATAGAATAGTTGTCACCGCTCATATCTTTTGTGTCTACTGCTTCCATATAGATCTTATTGCGTTTGACTGAGAATCTAATTTGAGGTTTAGAGAGGATGGAAGCTCCCCTCATAACCTTTTGAATATCACTCCATGAGACCGTAACATCCGTAATGTTGTCTTCGGGTAATGTGATCTCTTTTTCAGGCGGAGTGATAATCATGGAAGGCTCAGCATATCGATACAAGACACTATGCTTATTAGACTTGATCTTTACCTTCTCTTCCATGAACTCGTAAGATGGATCTTCAAACAAAGATACAACTCCAAGAAACCTTGATAATTCATAGATAGCAAAATTCTCAGGGAATGTTTCTTCTACCTCACAGAAAGACATGATCGTCTTTTGTGGAGAGATGGTAGCAATCACATTGCCCTTCTTCACGTATACTGAAGGATTGATAGTTGCATAATTCTTCAGTATGTCAATAGTATTCTTGGAGATGTTCATCACTTATTATTCTTCTTCAATTGATTCATATCGGCTGTAGCTACTGCTCCAATCTGAGCAAGAGCTCCTAGGCTGCCACCAAAGATATAAGATCCACAATGTTTAAGCTCCATCCAAGGACACAACCAAACTTTTAGTCCAGCTTTACGTGCATTGTAACAGAACATATAATCTTCCGAGAGATAACGTTTAGACTGTGGATCAATGATACAATCAAAGTATGCCATGATTTCACGTGACCCGTCAAACTGCGCAGTCCGAACATGATCTGGTCTGTACTTATATTCAGGATAAACTTCGTCATACTTTTCAAAAGTCTCACGACGAATCATCATAAACCCAGTACCGGCCTCACCAACTTCTACAGGTTCGTTAATTGGTACAGCTTGTTGACCAGCTACTGGATTGAAAACAAAGTCGCCTACAAACTGCTCTAGTACAGCTGGGTTCTCATCTGCAACGCCTTTATCAACAGCCATCTTAACCTTCTCCCAAGAAATGTTTTTCTTAGGGTAAGGACCTGCAATGATGTCATACTCAGAATCTTCATCTTGAAGAGCCATCAGTGCAAGAACATCCTTGGGATCAAATCCAATATCTGAATCAATAAACATCAGATGTGAAAAACCAGATCGCAGGAATTCATCTACACAATAGTTACGAGCTCGTGTAATCAACGACTCGTTAAACAAGTAATAGAAACGAACTTCAATATTGTACTTTGCACATACGGCTGCTAGATCTGCTGTCGACCGAGCAAACATTCCATGACATTGACCACCGTACATAGGAGTGGCTACGAACAGTTTACGCTTCTGTAACTCTTCAATAGAGATTTCAGTTTTCATTAGGTACATCCTCTGGTTTTACTTCTGAGAAGTTTAGATAAATCTGATCGTGCTCTTTACCAGTACCATAGTCGCCATCATATAATCCCTTTGACTCAGATTCAAAGTTCAAATACTGGCCGATGCGAGCACCCTTTTTGATTTTAGCTTTACCGCAGTTTACATGAAGTACACCAGCCATGAACCCATCATAACCAGAATCATAAAGACCGCTAGTAAGAAAGATCCCATTGCGGTTAAGAGTGGATCGAGTAATGACAAATCCTGCTTCATTTTGACCTACCGTAATTATATTCTTCATAAGAACTTCATAGTGTCCTGGATCTAACCAAAAGTATCCGTCTTTGTCAGGATTCAATTGGATTTTGTTACGATGGACTTTCTGATCATCATCGAGCACAAAGATAGAATTATCAATCTCAAAGACACTATCAAGACGAAGATCGATTGCATTAGGTTGCACGTCTCCATGTTGCACATTTGTAAACTTAGTAAGGGTTGTTTCATTTTCCGGATGCAGTAACATCAGCTGGTCCTTTTCTTTCACAATATAACATTAGAATAATATAGTGCATGGCTTTGTAAAGATCCTTAGGATTCTTTCCTTCTTTCTTTCCATAGCGTAGCAGGTACTTGAGAGCGTTGTCTCGAGCAGTAGATTCTAGAGAGCCGAGTGACTCCCAGA
>CALBDR010000116.1 GCA_937927525.1 uncultured Candidatus Melainabacteria bacterium | reverse complement strand
ATACCATTCTGGTTCATATCAGCCGTACTCTGCGAAGGCGCAGTCGTAGTCTGAGTCCTTGTGTTGGTACTAGCAGCGTAAGTAAACGTGATATAAGTGCCTACAGGAGCGTTCTCTAACGTGCTAAGCGTGTACTGAGTCTCTGGAGCGTAGGTTAGAGGAGCTGTGTCGGTTGAGAAAGTGTCGGATGGAGTTAGGATACTGGAGGAAGTGGCGATGGCTGAGACTCTTAAATTTGTGGTAGACTGAGATCCGTCTGTAGATGCATCAAGACAAAACAAGTAATCCCCAGAGTTTAGAAATACAGACCCTGTACCGGAGACCACCATAGTAGTTGAACTTGCATTATCTCTCTGCCTGGCTATTTCTGTATCAACTCCACCTATATTGGCATATAAATGAACCTCTGTACGAGTAGAGCCGCCCATAGTATTTTGAGCTTGAAACATATACAGCCCTGGAACTTTCGCATATATACGAGTCCCATTTGTAGCATCATCGGTTATATTAAAAAATTCACCATAATTATCAGACGTAGCAGTAGAGCTTATGGCTGTGGCTCTTAAAACGCCACCAGACGAAACAGAGTTTCCACCTAAGCTCAAACTGGCTAATTTGGTAATCTCTTTGCTTACAAACGGATCACTACTCATCTCAACATCATCAACTAAAAGATCTGCGCCTGAGTTTTGAACCAATACCTGGTAGCCCCAGCGAATTTGGTTACAGCTTGGCGGCACAGTAAATGAAAGTGAATAGCGAGAAGCTTGACCGCCAGTGTTTTCAACTAGAGCAAGCTGGTTTGAAATTTCTTGGTTATTAGTTGCATCAAACACAACAAAACGACCATCGCCGTTATCGCCGTTATAGTTAAAGTAAAGCGTTAGCCCACAAGTCTTGCCTTGTTGCTTTGGATCAATATCAATAAAGTCTGAGGCAAAATAGTCATTTAATGAGCCTGAAGCTGCTTGTATGTACTTAAGAGACCTTAGCCCAGAAATAGGATTTATTTCTTCAAAGCTGAGTGTCCCGGCCATTGTTCCGCCGCCCATGAAGGAAGCGTTATTTCCTTTGTCAAAGCTTGTGACGTTTGGTAGATCATCAACATTTTCTGAATAGAAAACATCAAGGCCGCCTCCGCCTCCGCTTCCAACTTCAACCCAATCAGCTCTTTCTTGGTCGTAGCGTTTAATTTTATTATTGTCATTAATGTCACAGGCTAAATCACCTGGTTCAGGACTTGTCAGTGTAGACAAATCTTTCGGTGTCAGAACTAGCGAGTTCTTAACCTTAAAACTGTTACTTGCCATTTCTCTTTCCTTTTTCTCCAGAGTGTAGGGTTAATTCCCTACGTATATATTAAGGGGGTTATTATTCTGTCACTAACAGAGTTTTAAACCCCAAAAGTTTTAACTAAGCTATATTTTAAAGTTCCCACATAATTAGATCCAGAAATGTCAGAACTTATGTATCTAATTTGCCCGGTTGCGCTGTTTATTGAAAACTCAACTCCGGCATCTTGTCCAGCAAAATCATCAGATATAAACCAAGTAGCAGCTTGTGTATTATAAACAAATCTTAGTTGACCCATTTGAGCTTTAGCTGAAAGAGCCGTGTCTGTTTGTCTATAAATGGAATATTTTAATTCAACCGCTCTAAATAATGCTGGATCAAAAACTAAACCAGTAATGTTAGCTGGTAAAGTTTGATTATTAGCAATTGTAAAAGATGTTTGACTTACAATAATAGAAGACGGAATTGAATCTGCGTAAGACTTAACAGCTAAGGCAGAAGGGATTTGTACGTCAGAAGCTCCGGACAAGCTTGTGCTGGTATTTAAAACTCCAGACTTAAGATTATCTGTTTCCAAATTAGAAATTGTATTATTGTCAGCATCAATAGTTTTTGTTGTAAGAATTTGGTTGTCGTCTTTTCCAACTAAGTCACTTGTAACTCCGTGTTGAATGCTGGAGGAAGTGTGAGCTGTTAGAACAGAGTCTAATGCTCTGTCGTCAATGTCAGACTGAAGCTCGTTTAAAGCTGCCTGAACGTCGTCAGCAGCTAAGTTCCCCGATGGAACTGAGGAAATTGCAGAAGCGTCGTGAGCATCTGTCGCTTGGGATATGTGGCCGGATAAGCTACCTTCAGCAGTTCCTAGTCTTGACTCAACTTCGTCAATTGCATCTTGTACGTTTGTAGCAGCTAATCCAGATACAGCATTAGAATAGATAATTTCATCAGCTTCATCTTTTTCGCCTAGAGATGAATCAACATAAGTTTTTACAGCGGATGCTGTAACAAGCTTATCAGAAGCAGCAGAAGAGCTTAGGTCAGTCTCTAAAGCTGTTCCAGATACCGTGCCGTCAATGACTGGAGTGTCAATTGTTTTATTTGTTAGAGTTTGACTTTGCGAGTTAGTAACAACTTCTCTAGAAGCAGAAGGGTTTGCACCATCTTTTAAAGTAACTTGAATTTTTCCAGAAGTGGAGTCAACTTTAATCTCTCCTTCAACATTGTCCAAAGCTACGCTATCTGGGGCGAGAATTATGCCTTTAATAAAACGTGTTTTCTTGAGCGACATTTATAGACTCCTAATTATTTATTACTTTTGCTTCGTAAATTATCGTTAATGACTTATCAGTTGCACCAGCTGGAAAATCTTTTGTAGTTTGATAAAACAATTGTCCAGTCGATTGAATTGTTATTAAAACCCCAGCATCTCCAGTCGTTCTGATGGACACTCCCCAGTCTTGACCGTTATAGAAACCCTCTATAAAACCAACTTCCATTTCTACCACATCAACAGGGAGAAGTGTTAAAGGATCTACTATAGTATAAGATCTGTTGAATAAATATTTACCTTCTATTGCTATAACCTCTGCAACAGAAAAGCTAAAGCCTGGAATTGGTGTAGGTGTATTTAAAGCTACATCTGAGTTTAAAGAAATCTCAGAAGTTGTTGGAATGTCGTTTGGTTTTTGAACAGTTTCTAATGCGGTAGTTACTGCCTGTGCCCAATCTGTAACTTCTGAACCATAGCCAGCATTTTCCCCTTCTAGTGGGAACTCAAATTCCTCATTCCCTACAGTAAGTATTTTAGGCATTAGAATCCTCTTTATTTAAATCGTACCTGTAATATAAGGGTGTTTTTAAGAATATGCTATATAATTATTAAGTAATTGTTTTTAATGAAAAAAAGAAAGGGGAGCCGAAAAGCTCCCCCTGTAAGTACAGATAAGTACTTGTAATGCTTAGGCAGTTTTGATGTACTTAAGAACAGCCATCTTACCAGGAGAGCTGGTAAACAATGCCTGATCAGAATAAGCACGAAGCTCGTATCCGTTAGCAGATTCCATCTCTTTGAAGAACTTGCCAGGGAAGCCTGGACGCTCAAAAGTGATGTCAGAAGAACCGATACGCTCAAGCTCTGCAGGAGGGAATACATAAGCAAACCCTTCTTTAACGAAAAGAGAAGCATGAACTTCGATTTTTCCGTTTTGTCCGTAGAATACTAGAGACTTAGAACCATTTTCCATCTTCTCAGAAGAGTAAGAGCTATCGTATTGACGCTTAGCAGCTTGGTCAGTCATAAGCTTGTTCCAGTGCTTAGGATTAACAAGACAAACAACATCTTCTTCTGTAAGACCTTTTTCCATACAAAGAGCGATAGACTCTTCAACTTTATCGAAAGAAATGAAAGCAGCTGAAGAATGAGCGTTTGTACCAACAAGAACTTCGTTACCTTTGAAAAGATCGAACTCAGAAGCATCGATGTTAAAGATAGTTCCAGTGTTAGTAATAATCTGGTGAAGACCAGCGAATTCTTTGTTATAAGAGCCTTTGAAATAAATGATGTCAGCAGCAGCATTTTCTGGATCTACGTTACCAGAGGCACCAGCAGGAACTACGTCAACTTCAATTGACTTTCCGCTAAGGCTTGGCTTAACTACGTTACAAGAACCACGAAGAGTACCAGTAGAAGAACGAATCTCAAGAGCAGCATTCTTAGAGCCAGACCAGATACCAGCAGCCCATTCAGCGTCACAGATAGAAATTACATTTCCAGCGATTGACTTAATACGAGCAATACCAGATTGACCGTACATAAGTTGGATTTCCATACGGATCTGAGTTGATTTAAGCATGTTTTGAACAAGACGCTTAGTTTCTTGCTCGAAAGCACCTTTAGAAGAGATTGAACGAGAAGCAGCTCCTACTGAAATAGCAGAAACTAGAACTAGCTCGTGACCCTTCACCTGAGCATCTCTGTTTGGAGAAGCTACAGCGGCGTTAAGAAGGAAAGCTTC
>CALBDR010000115.1 GCA_937927525.1 uncultured Candidatus Melainabacteria bacterium | reverse complement strand
ATTGATCAATAGTTAACTTTGTCAATTTATCTGCATTTACAGGGGGCAGTTTTTATCGATTACAACCACATAGTCTCTTAAACTTTCTCCGACTGATCTGAAGTAAATTTAAGTTCCTCAACACACCTAGGCAAACCAGTTACAGTTAAATATTTACATTTAGTTTTATTATCATGAAAATTGTTCAAATCTTTACATTTACATGATTCTGAACGTAAAACCTCTCCTAGGGGAGAAAAAGGACCCGTACGGAATTCAGAAGTTACAGTATAAAAGGATTTTGTTTCCTTGCCTAAAGCCGATGCAATATGTAAAAGACCTGTGTCACCTGAATATACCCTATCTGCTTTTGCTAAAACCTTAGCACTATCGATTAAACTCAGCTTACCAATTAAATTTTCAATTCTAGTATTTTCTTTACTGCGAAGCTTCATAGCTAAACTAAGTTCTAGAGACAGATCTATTTCATCAGGCCCACCTAAGATTTTCACATCATAGTCAGTTTCAGCTATAACGCGCTTTATAAATATCATCCATTCTTTTAATGGATAAGCTCTCTGTGGACGAAGCTTGCCGACACCTGGAACTACAACCAAATACTTTTCATTAGAAAGCTCGGATGAATATAAAACTTTATGATCTAAAACTAAAGACCCTCTCATGAGATCACTTTTCAAATTAGGATCATAAGCAGTTAAAAAATTATGTCTTGAACTTAAACTTAGATCTTTTTTATATGGTTTAAATTTCTTAGCCTTAAAGTATTTAAAATTAAAAAATAAACCACGCCACCAGTTGCTGTGTAAATAAATAAACTCATCACAAGGTTCTTCCTTTAAACTAACCAGTAACTCTTTTTCTTCAGCCAATTTATTACCTACATTATAAGTGTTGTCTATATAAGGAGCATAAAGATCTAAGAGTTCTTTTACTGGCTTCGTCCTAATCACTAAATCCAATCTACAACTAGGATTCTGCTCTTTAATAAATTTTAAAGCTGGTAAGGTGTGGATGATGTCACCAATTGCACCAGTTCTATAAAAAACTAAACGCATGTTAAGTATTTTAACTTACTATGTCAAAGTACAATATTCTCTTAAAGGTGGCATCGAGATTTACTATTTTCGATTAAAGCCGAATCAAGCCCATGCTTACATGATCCAAATCTGGAGAACAGTCAATCTCACAAAGCTTTATATAATATTCTTTATGAAAATGATACAAGAACCTAAAATCCTATTTGCCTAAGCACTAAAATATTGATAAAATTATTATACTACACTAGATATAGTATCTTGCATGCTATAAATTTCATGCAAGACACTAGGAAATAATACGGGAATTAATATGGCTGTTACTGAAATGGAATCAAAAAACAAACAAGTATCCATCGTCGATGCTTTGTCTAATAACAACTTAGAACTTGCAAGAGATCTTTTATTAAAGAAAATCGATCTTCAAGTCGGACAAAAAGCAAGCTGGGACTCTCCTCAATATCGTGGAGACAAAGGTGTACAAAAAAGTATAAAAATTGATCAAAAACGTGATAAAAACATTACTTTCTTCGGTTTAGAAACTCTGAGAGACAGGTATTTTTTAAAAGATGGTAAAGGTGACATCTGTGAAGATGTTCAAATGTTCTTCGCAAGAGTAGCAACTGGAATCTCTCGTGGTGATAAAGAACTAGCTCAAAATCTTTATGATTTAATGTCTAAGAACTGGTTTATGCCTGCGACTCCCGTGCTTACTAACTCTGCTACTAGCAGAGGTGCTCAAATTTCATGTTTTTTAAATACTGTCGGTGACTCTATTTCTGACATCTTCAAAACTTATGAGGAAAATGCTTTCCTTGCTAAAGGTGGTGGAGGAATCGGTTCTAACTGGTCTCAAGTTAGAGGTCACAACTCACGCCTAAGCTCTGGTGGGAAATCTTCTGGAACTATTCCTTTCTTAAAGGTCATGGATAGTGCTACTCTAGCCGTTTCCCAAGGTAACACTAGAAGAGGTGCCGCAGCTGCATACATGGATATCAGCCATCCTGATATCGAAGAGTTTATCGATATCAGAAGACCTACTGGTGGTGATGAAAACAGAAGATGCTTAAACCTACACCATGGTGTAATAGTCAGTGATGAATTTATGAGATGTGTAAAAGCAAAAGTTAAATTTGATCTTACTTGCCCTCACTCAGGTGAAGTTACTAAATCAGTTGACGCTGTCGAAATGTGGAGAAAAATCCTTAAGAATCGTATTGAAACTGGTGAACCATATATCTTATTTATCGACACCGTTAACAAAGCTACTCCTCAGCACCATAAGGATGCTGGCTTATTTGTTAACCAATCTAATCTTTGTTCAGAAATTACTTTACCTACGAATAGAGAAAGAACTGCTGTTTGTTGTTTAGGCTCTATGAACCTAGAAAAGTGGGAAGAGTGGAAAGATGCTGCTGAAGCAACTATGTATGCAGCTGTAAAAGCCCTTGATAATATCTTAGATAACTTCATTTATGGAGTGGATTCTAGAGACTATAAACGTGCTGTTCAATCCGCTAAGCAAGAAAGATCTGTAGGCTTAGGAGCTATGGGTTACCACGGTCTACTTATGTCTCAAAACATTCCTTTTGAAAGTGTCCAAGCAAGAGCACTCAATAAAATTGTTTTCAGTACTATTAATAAGTACGCTAAACAGGCATCTGTAAGACTAGCCGACGAAAGAGGAGTTTGCCCAGATGGTGGTAATCAAAGAAACAGTTATGTTATGGCTATCGCCCCTACAGCAAATATTTCAGTTATTTGTGGTGGTGCAACACCTTGTATCGAGCCGATTGCAGGAAACGCTTACCTTCAAAAAACACTCAGTGGCAGCTTCCTCGTGAAGAATGTTTACTTAGAAAAATTACTCGAGTCTAAAGGTCAGAATAAAGCTGATGTTTGGAGAAAAATTATCGAAGATAAGGGTAGTACTCAAAATCTTGATTTCTTAACTGAAGAAGAGAAGAAAATCTTCAAAACTGCCTATGAATTAGACATGAAAGAAATCGTGATCCAAGCAGGTGAAAGACAACCTCACATCTGTCAAGCACAATCATTGAACCTCTTCATGAAGTCACCCATCAGTGGTAGACAATTAAATGAAGTACACTTACTCGCTCACGAACTTGGTGTCAAATCACTTTATTACTTACGTTCAGAATCAGTTATCGAAGCTGACAATGTAGATAATAAATCTGTAAGAAGACAAGTTAGCGTAGGTGAAGAGTGCTCAGTTTGTCAATAGACTTTACTATCTAAGTTTATCAGTGAAAAATAAAATTTTATTTTTCAGCACTTTTCATAAATAAATTAGGGTACAATATTAATTCGTCATGGACCAGCAAGACCTGAAAAAAGCCTTAAAGCAAGCGCAAGATATGCAAGAAGGGCTTTTAAAAGTACAAGAAGAGCTTTCCTCAAGACTTTTAGAAGCTTCTTCAGATGATGGCATAGTTGATGTCACTATGTCTGCTCAAGGCGACTTTAAGTCTTTGAAAATCAACCATAACTTACTTTCTATTAAGCATCCTAATTTAGAAGATGCTTGCCCTATTATCGAGAAAGCTACACTTAATGCTATTAAACGAGCTACTGAAATGGCTACTGACTTAACTAAAGCTAAGTTAAAACTTATCTCTGAAGGTATGGGTATAGCTGAATCATAGGATGATTTAGATTGGAATATACTAAAGCTTTAGCTGATTTAATCGAAGAATTTAACAAATTCCCAGGAGTAGGCCCTAAGTCTGCCCAAAGAATGGCTTTCGCTCTGCTAAAAAAATCAAATGAACAGAATCAAAGATTCTTAGAAGTAGCGCGTCGCGCCAAAAATGAAATTAAACAATGCTCTATCTGCTTTAACCTTAGCAGCGATGATATTTGTGAAATTTGTACTGACACTAAGCGCCAAGATAATCTTATCTGCGTGGTCGAAGAAGTTAAAGACTTAATCGCTATTGAAAAGACCAAAGAATTTAGAGGTAAATACCATGTACTTGGTGGCTTAATATCGCCGTTAGATGGTATTTCTAGCGCCGATTTAAATGTAGAGGCACTACTAGGGAGAATTAAGACTTATTTTCATGTAAATGATAATTTTGAGAACCAGTGTAACGCTGGAGATCAGATTCATAATACCCCGGAGAGTCTTTCAGAAGCTGATCCCCTGGAATTAGTTTTTGCAATTAGTCCTAGCACTGAGGGTGAAGCTACTATGCTTTTCCTTAAAAAAATGATTAGTAAACTTGATTGCTCAGATCAGATAATGATGTCTAGGTTAGCTTATGGTTTACCTTTAGGTGCTGATTTAGATTACGCTGATGAATTAACTATTGTTAAAGCCTTAGAAGCTAGAGTTTTGCTATTCTAGGAAATCCAAATCAAAAAGAGATCAAGTAAAGCGTCTTATAAATAGTCTTTGATAGATATGATAAAATGCACAGAATGAGCATAGATAAAGAACAAGTGAAGAAAATCGCAAGTCTAGCAAAATTATCTCTTTCAGAGGAAGAGTTGGAATCTCATGCTGAAAACTTGAATAAAATTTTAGAGTATGTAGAAACTCTTGAAAAGCTTCCTACGAAAGGGGTTGAACCGATTACTGGACCGCTTGATCTTAAGCATGTAATCAGAGCTGATGAATGTGATCCAAGCTCAAAGCAGCTTTTAGAGTCCATGGTTAATAATTTCCCAGATAAAGAAGAAATTCAAAAAGGAATAGGAATTAAAGTTCCTAAGATGATGGGGGCGTAATGACTAAGTATATATTTGTAACAGGTGGAGTGGTAAGCAGCCTTGGCAAAGGTATTGTTTCAGCTAGCTTAGGAAGACTACTTAAATCTAGAGGATATAAGGTTTCAATTCAGAAACTAGATCCCTACTTAAACGTAGACCCAGGAACCATGTCTCCATATCAACACGGTGAAGTTTTCGTTACTGACGACGGTGCTGAAACAGATTTAGATTTAGGTCACTACGAAAGATTCATAGATGAAAATCTTAAACAAGCTAATAGTGTAACTTCTGGGAAAATTTACTCAGACGTAATCGCTAAAGAAAGACGCGGAGAATACCTAGGTGGTACTGTACAAATGGTTCCTCACGTCACTAACGAGATTAAGGATAGAATCAGGAAAGCTGCTGAAAAAAGTAGCGCTGATATTCTTATCGTCGAAGTAGGTGGAACCGTGGGTGACATCGAAAGTTCTATTTTTCTAGAAGCTATAAGACAATTTAAGAAAGATGCAGGAAAAAACAATTCTATCTATATTCACGTAACATTAGTTCCTAATATTAAAGTAACCAATGAATTAAAAACCAAACCTACTCAGCATAGTGTTGAACTTCTACGCTCTAAAGGTATCCACCCTAATATTTTAGTTTTAAGAGCTGAGCAGGATATCCCTGAGAGCTTAAAAGAAAAACTTAGCCTCTTCACTGATGTTCCTTACTCAAATATCATTGAAAGCTCTGACTGTGAAACTATCTACGAAGTTCCATTAATTTTAGAACACCAAGGCTTAGCAAACAGAGTCTTAGATGAATTAGATTTAGATAACCATGAGCCTAGCCTCAATTCATGGAGAAATACCGTTTCTAAAATAAAAACCAATGCTGATAGAAAACTCAAAATAGCTTTAGTAGGGAAATACATTAAATTATCAGATGCATACATCTCTGTAATAGAATCATTGAGGCACGCTTGTGCAGAGTCTGGACATCAGTTCGATTTACACTTAGTATTATCTGACGACCTGAACAGTTTGGAAGATACTCAGAAAGAACTCGCTAATGTGGATGCGATCTGTATTCCTGGTGGCTTTGGGGATAGAGGTATCGAAGGTAAATTACTTGCAATCCAGTATGCAAGATCTAAACAGATCCCACTATTAGGATTATGCCTTGGTTTACAGTGCTTAGTTATAGAATATGCACGCAACGTTCTTAATTTAGAAAATGCTAATAGCATCGAGTTTAATACTAGAACCCCAGATCCAGTAATTCACCTAATGTCTGAACAACAAGACGTAGAAGATAAAGGTGGAACTATGAGATTAGGTTCTTATCCATGTCATCTGATTGAAAATAGCAAAGCATATGAAGCATATGCAAATGCAGGAATGCTTGATGAAAGTAATACCGAAGCAATTATTCATGAAAGACATAGACATAGATATGAATTTAATAATAAGTATAAGAACATGCTTGAAGAAGCTGGCTTAAAAGTTTCAGGAACCTCTCCAGATGGACTTTTAGTAGAAATAGTGGAAATTACTAATCACCCATTTATGCTTGCATGTCAGTTCCACCCAGAGTTTAAATCAAGACCAGATAGACCTCATCCATTGTTCATGGCATTAGTGCAAACAGCTATTAATATTAAGTCTAAAGCTGTGACTACTTCTAAAATATAATAAATGCTTACTATTGATAACGATTAGGATCGTTAACATATTTATTGAAGTCCCAAGAGCTTCTTTCAAACATCTGGAATACGAACAATAGTAGTAATAACTCCTGAATAGTTTTACCACTGATAGAGTCTTTTTTATATTCTGTAGTTTTATCCTCAGCTATATTCGTTAAAGCCATGATAGGAGAATAACTTTCGGATTGCTCTGCAATATCTTGAAGTGCACTGTTGCTTGGATTAATATTATTATCAATTCTTCTTCTCTCATTTTTTACTGCTCGAGATAATGAATTATTCTGTAAATAACTATCTTCCAAATCTGGAACATCTTCTTCGGTAAGATATTTAGTATTAGAAGAAGGAACTGTAAGGAAATCTGATAAATTCTGTGCACCTTCCTGGTACAATCCATCTGTCTCTGCAGCTGCTACTGAGTTATAAAGATCTATAGGTTTAACTATTTGGCTATGACCACCCATTTCTGCAGCCGCTGCATTAGTTAAAGCATTCAGAGCAGTAGCATTTACTCCACCACCGTTAAGCACACCTGCAATCATAGACTTATAAAGGGTTTCTGTATTAATCTTATCTGGGTTATTTAAAATATCATTTGCAGGATCTAATAATTGATCCATTAAAACTTTAGCAATATCTGTCTGCGTTCTATATGGCTCAGCCATAGGAGGAGTGAATTGTTTTCTTAAAGTAGGATCTGATTGTGTACCTGTGGCTATTACGATAGGATCGCCCAGAGCCTCAAATGCAGCTCTAGTCATGACTAAATCTTCAGGTTTTATAACAGAGTTAGCGCCAGCAGCAATAATTAACTCATGTAATGCAGTTTCATCTGGTAAAGGTTTGTTTTCTAAAAGATGACCTAAAAGAACATTATAGTACTCTATTTTAGAAGTATCATTAGCAAGCTCAGCAGCCTGTAACTGAGGTAAAATAGCATCCTCTGCAACTCTTAAATTTGCTTCTATTTCACCAGCAATTCTATATGCCCCACCTGAAATAGGTGATGCCGATGTTGCCATGATAAGCTCACTAAATTTAAATTCAAGCATGTCTGCCTGAACCGGCTTTGCCTCTAACACAGTTGCAAAACTCTCAATATCAAGAGCTAAATTTTGAAGATTGTCTTCCTGATTACTTACCTCAGCTAAAGATGTGCGCATCTCATCTCTATAATTATTAAAGATTGTAGTGTCATTGACTGGTGAAGGGTTATATCGTTTTATATATTTATCTTTATACTGCAGCATACTATCTAAAATATTCAAATCAGATTGAACACCAGATTCATCTTTCAAACTCCCAATCATCATCCTAGAAGCAGAGTTATGTCCTAACCACTTTTCAAATTTTTCTAAAGTTTCTTTCTTAGAGTCAGTGTTTGCAGAGCGGTACATATCATCACGAAGATCACTTAAAGCAAGTAAGAAATTTTTTGCATCTGAAACATCAGCAAAATTAGGTAAAGGAGGAATAGTTAAAGTCGGGAAATCGGCATTTATATCGATGTATCCTTCTCCAGTACCAGCACCTAAAAACTTATAATTTTCAGCGTAACCTATATACTGATAAGTTCCATCTTTAGCATTATTTGGTAACCCTGTGTCTAAAGGCACAGTAGGCTTTACCATTCTTTGAGAAAATAACTTTGCCATATCGTCAACAAAACTATCACTTGCAGTTTGATTGTCTGTTTGCTTCATAAAATGATCTGTTGCTATTCTATCTGAACTCGCACTATTTTTTCTTTGAGTTAGTTGAGAATCAAATGAAGCCTGTAAAGCATTAATAGTTTCATCTAAATTTAAGTTTCTTTCAAAAGCATCTTTAATATTCTGTTCATCATCAGGACTTGCTTTAACTTCTAAAAGCTTTTCTGCAAGTGAGTTGTTCGCATTAGTAACTACATTAGAGTCATCAGCAGCTACATAATCACTTTCAGAACCAATGCTTATACCATATCTCTCTCCTGTAGTTGATATACCCCCTGAAAGTAAAATGAAAAGCTCTTGGAAGTGCTGAGTTTTACGTAAATAGTTTTTTCTATTAGCTTCATTATTATCCATAGTTGCTGTGATATCAGTAACAGGATCAGGAATCTCACCACGATCAATTGCTAGACTAGCCTCATAATCAGCCATAGTAAAACCTGCTGAGCTAGATGAAATATCAACATCAATATTCTTCATATTTAATGGAGGAGCATTAGGAGCTGGATAATTATTTTTTAAATTATCTTCATTAAGTTCTTTATTCTGCATTGCCTCAAACATTGCGATTAAATTACCTCTTTCAGCATTACTAGTTATAGTATCGCCAAAAGTTGCACTCTCGACTTTAGGATCAGCATCATAATTAGAATCATTCAAATCATTTATTGCATCTTGAATACGAGCATTAAAAGTATCTATTCTCATATCAGGATCATTACCATCTAAGTAATGAACAGTATCACCATTTGCAAACCTTTCTAAAAGATCGGTCTCCTCAGTAGTAAAAATAACATTCAGATTTGCAAGCTCATCAGTACTACCAGAGTCTGCCCCTGTTTTAGAGATAATGGAATTAATAATAGCTAAATCATTTGCATAACTTAATTTTAATGGATCATTATCTTTATTTGCTCCAAGTGGAACTTCTGTTTTGTTATAGAGTATCTTATAAAACTCATCGTACATATCTACTGCATGACCACCAGTTTCAAACTCTGACCAGAAACCACTAATATTCCCATTAATATCTTCTTGATAATAACCCTGGATAAAATCTCTAATATCTAAGAGTTCACCTTTTTTTAACTTAGTGTTTACTGCATAAGTATTACCATCATAATCTGTTCGAAGCTGCGCGTAATCATACACCTCTGCTAGATTCGTATTAGGATTAGTTATAGTTATTGTTTGAGAATTAATTAGCTCTAGAATAGTATTTTTAGTATCAGTATTTACTGAGTTATTAAGGAAGTTAGTCCCGATATAGCCCCGGCTAACAAAGTCAGCAATTACACCATCAGGATCACTTGATGGGTTAAATATAGTTTCCAATTTTTCTAAGATCTGTTTTCCTGGCACTAGATCACCATCAGGAGCGTCATTTAAATAATCTCGTAAATCTTTCAGCTCCATAAGAATAGCTGGATCAAAGTAACTAAGCTTAACTGTATTATAAGGACTATCATCATTTGAAGTAAAGTCATTAAGAATATTCACCACCTGAGTCTCAATCGCCGAAGAATCAATCGACACTTCTAAAGTACTTGAATTAACAATATCTAAAAGATTATTTAAATATTGCTTTGCCTCAACAGAACCACCTGAAACAACTAAGTTCCCACCTCCACCTCTAGATAAAGACGGTATATTATTTGAGACATTCATCTCATCTACTCTTTTAATCAATTCCTTTCCTATAACACCTATAACAAGTGAAGTTGATGAAGCATAAAGCAAAGGAGCTGGCACAGAAGTATCCTCTGGAACAGATCCATCAGTACGAGGCTCTGCTAGTTTTTTTGTAAACTGCCTTGCATTAATATTTCCAGATTCTAATACCTGAGAGCCATAGATATTAGCATATGATTTAGGCTGACCAAACTCAACCTGGCTTGCAAAAACATCAACGATATAATCAAGTTGATCTAAATGATCTCCAGGTAAAGTAGTACCTGCTGCACCCACATAACCACCATCAAGCATTTCCTTAATCAATCCAGGACTAGGGTTGTTAAGATTAGTTAATGCGCCATAAGTATTAGGTCTAGTTACAATAGGGTCATCATTTCTAAGTGAGTTAACTGGCTTTTCAATATTATTAACTATTTTTCTTAGCTTCTCATATCTATCTAAAACTTTCGCTAAATTCTGTTCATTGGAAATATCAATGAAATCATTTGCTGTAGATACTCCACCATATAAATTTGCAATGGTGTCTCCTGGACCTATATCATCCAAAGTATCTTTAGTATCCTGTCCCTGAGCTATTAGTAAAGGATTCAATGTTAAAATAGTTTCATTAAGAAGTGTCTTAAAGAACATATCAAAATCACGAATATCCATAGTAGGGAACCCTGCTACAAAGTCATTCTGAACTGGATTAAAACCATGAATTACTGAGATCTTATCGCTTTCAGTATAAGTAGGATACTCTTGTCTTCTAATTAGAGTCTGATTTAAAATATCCATTAAAGCAGGATCTTTAACTTTAGAGATACCTCTATTTAAATTGTTTTGTGTTGCAGAAATAGTATCAAAAGATTTTTGATTAATATCCTGATATAAAGACTTTTCTACATCTGCAAGATCCTGTCCTGGAAGAATACTATCAGAAGCAAATAAATCAATTAAAGTTCTATTATCCTCAACATAACGAGGAACATTTTTTTCAACGTGCTGCAGATAAAGATCTAAGATTTGTTGAAACTGATTAGGGATAGTTGCAGGTGCAAAAGCTTTACCTAAGTCTTGTGTACCTGTAAATTGAAAACCTTCATCATCCTGAATTACAGTACCATCACGCTCCCAAGCTAAAAAGTCTTGCAGTAAAGGAAACTTTTCTTCTACATAGTTATCTTCAGCATAAGACCCCGTAGCAATAAAGTCAACAAACGGGTTTGTTTTTCTGTTGTCAGAAGTAAATTGTTGAAGAATAGGGTTAGGGTGATTAATACCACTATCAGCATTCATCCCGCCCTGAACAGCAGAATAAAGCTCAGAGTGTGCAAAAAACTTCATAATTGGAAGTTTTTCTGCGGTAGTTGCCGTATCCCAGTTATTGAGAATATTTTCGATAGTTACTATATCTGGTGTATCAGGAGAAAAACTAATTAATTCAGCTAAACTAGTAACAGTATTATCAGCTAGACTAAACGCACCTAAAAGTCCTTTAGATTCATCCACTTCACCAGCTCCATTCATATAAAATAATTGAAAAGCAGGTGGATAAAGACCTGCATCACCATCTGGTGTTCCACTTCTAGGAATAGTATCGTACCAAAGCTTATGCATCTCTATATAGTCTTCTACTTTTTTATCTAATGCTTCTACCGCATCATTCATCGTATCTAAATTAGTTCCATTCACCAATTCATCTTGAGTGAAATTACCATCTCCATTAATGTCTACTAATGAAGTATTGTTAGTTACACCATTTGTAAACATAGAGAACATAGCTAAAGCAAAATTCTCTGGGTCGCTATAGTCTAAAGTTCCAGCACCTGTCCATTGAGGATCATTGTATGTTAAATATCCATTCGCATTCCGTGAAAAAGTATCTAACTTAGTTCCATTTATATAGTAAGAAGTTGTAGGTGCATACTCTGGTGCAAGGTCTCCTGGATCATTATAATCACCGTCACCATTTGCATCAACTCCACCTAGGGTAAATGCACCATCACCATTTCTATCATAAGCATTTACATACTGATCTCCATCATCAATAATTCTTTTAATAGCCGTGATATCAATTTCTACACTAATATTTGACCCACCACTAATTCCAGGATTTAAAACATAGTCCACTAAATCAGTTCTAGCATTATCAAAAAATTGATTCAAATTTCCTGACTCCATAATATATGGTTCATTAACCATATAATCATATTTTTCAGAATTCTTATTAAGAACTGCATTTAAATCACCTGCTGGACTACCGACCTGATCTCGAATAGTTTCTTCTAGTAATGATTCAATTTTATTACCAATTTCAGTTGTATCAAAAGTTACTGTACTTAATTCTGTCTTAATATCTTCACCAATCTGTTGTAATCGCTCTGCTGATGATTGGAAATAATAATTTGTACCTTCGGGGTTATCAAGAGTATTAATTTTCTGAGAAGACAAAACCTCTACTACCCCGTCTTCACGGATAATAGTGGTATCCTTATCGAAGTTCGTCGAAAAGAATGAGTCGAAGTAAGCTATCAGGTCAGTACTTTGTTTCTCTAACTCTGATAAAGAAGATTCAACTGTATCTTTTTTTTGGAACTGTGCCGGATCGAACCCCATACTTTCACTATAATCCCAAAAAATAGTTAAGCAGAGGTTAAAATACCTTCCTTAGTGAATTTAATTAATAAATCGTTCAATTTCTCCTCTGTGCCTTGCTTATCGACATCTGAAATAGCAAATTTCTTATGAAATTTTTTATACAATTCATTGATATTAGTTCCTGTTCTTAACTTATCTATAAGGTAATAACTTCCATCAGACAATAGGAAATACCTAATATGATCAGTTCTATCTCTAAAAATTAATAATTTTTCTTTAGTTTTCTTAAAATAGCTCAAATTATAAACTTGTTTTTCAGAACTTAAGTGTTCCACGATTTTACTAATCGGATATTCAAAACGATAAACTTTATGAGCTTTAGTAAGACGTATTAACTCTTCTTTGGATGATTTTAGAGATTCACCTTTATCTTTACTACTGCCATAACTATCTCTGTAATAATTATAGAGATCAACTTCCACCCATTCATATTCAGCTAACTCATGAAGCCATCTTGGATAATTTTCCTCACGATATTTCCACCTAAAATCCCAGTCCTTTAAAAATAAAGAGAAATTCTTAGCTGCTTGGTTATAAACGGAGGAAGTACTCGGATACTTTTCATAGTATGTGTGGATTATTTCATCCCAGTTGTCTTTAAGAATTTTATAGCAAAGAGGGTAGATCTTACGCATCATGCCACGTAAAGTATCTATCGCTAAGCTCTTATAAACACTAAGCTCTCTTAAGTGTTCCTGACTAATAATACGGGTATTAACTTTTTTACCCATAAAATATTTTTTTATTTCTTCTTGAATCCTATGAAGCTTAGCCATTATAAATCCATAAACTCCTGTCCTAGAGAATCAATATCACTTTCCAAACTTGATTTTTCTTTTTTCGGTGCCGAAGCAGCAACCTGATCCACATCGTGCATGCCAGGCATTGCAGAAAAGTCCATATTTGCATAATCCATATCCCCTTGTGGGCTTGAACTTAAATCAAGATTATCACCAGCATCCATAGTTGCAGCAATTTTTTCAGGTGCAGATATTTTAGTTTCGGCATTAGCCGCCTCTGGCATTGAATTTTCAGCAGTTGTTAACTCCTTGTTTTGAGGAGCATCTGTTTCTTGAATTTGCTCTTCTTCATTTGCATCATTCTGGAAGAACTCTAGTTTACTATCCATAATAAATCTAAGTTTTTTCAACTCATCAACTAAACCTTCGAAACCCTCTTCTTCAAAGTTTGAATCTCTTTCTAAGAGCACAGCTTTCGGACGTGAGTTTTTTATAACATACTGGAAAAGCTCTAAGACTCTTTCCTGCATATTTTCTCCATGCGTATCTAAAATTTTAATCTCATGACCAGTAAGTTTAGATTTATATCCTTTTTTATGACCCGCCATATGAATCTGAACAACTTTTGATAAATCAATATCATCCACAAACTGCTTCGGTAAATATTTATGATTAACCGAGTTTACAAAAACATTGTTTACGTCAAGTAATAAACCACATTTAGCTTTTTTTAGAATCGAATTGATAAAAGTCGACTCCCGCATCTCTGGCTTAACTATATGTGAATAATAACTAGGATTTTCAAATAGAAATGGTAATTGAAAATAATCTTCCAGAAACTTAATGTTATCAGCGACGACATCTACAGCTTCTTTCGTAAAAGGTACAGGAATTAATTCCTGAAAATAATGCTGACCAATTCTGGAACAAGAAAGGTGGTCAGAAAACCAAGGAGCTTTTATTTCTTCAAATAACTCTTTTAAGCCCCTTAGAAGGTGAAAGTCAAATTCTAATTTCTTTTTATACTTAGGAGCTGAGCCAATACTTAAATTAACTCCATGAGGAATTAGAGGTATACCCATATCCAAAATTTCTTCAAACTGTTTACGGGGGTGCCCACCTTTATAAATATAATTTTCTGGGACTATTTCTAGCCACTGGATTAAGGTTTGAGGTATAGGCTTCTCAAAATACTCAATAATATCTTTTCGAATTTCACGCCTATATCCTAAACCTAAACCAAAGTATTTGAGCTTACTCTTGTCCACACTTTCCTTCGCCACATTTGTGATCTTCACCACATTTGTGCTCAGCAGCTTCATGAGCTTCCTCAGTTTCTTCTGCTAGATCGTCAGAGTTAACTTCTTCTACACTAACATCTACAGCTGATTCAGACTCAGGTGCTTTACTTACGTTACACGCATTTAAGAAGCTAGAGAAACCTATAGCAATTACGAATGCAGTAAAAATTTTAACCAGTTTTTTCATGTATATAATATCTCCTTATACAGTTCCTATAATAACGTATCAAAACTAAGCTGACTATCATAATATCGAAATACGTGCTAAATTACTATTATTGAGGGTGCGAGGAATCTGTATTAATGGAATTCTCTAACAATTGGAGTCATATGCTAAAGCAAAATAGTAATGCAAGTTATTTTGTATTGGCTTGTCCTAGGGACGATGGTTCCATCGCGATCTTATGTAGAAGTCATGGTTCAAACCAAGGGCCTGCTATCTGTGATAGCAAAAAAGATGCTGTGCGCTTAAAGACAGTTTTAGCAAATGATCCTAGAGGTTTAGCAAATGATAATGCTATGACTATTATCAAAAACCTTTTCGTATACGAAGTTAAAAAGTCTATAGAACCTGTTTGGGAAAAAGGAACTTTATGGGCTTACTTACCTAACAGTAAAGCTGAATGTGTCGAATCACAAGTTTTTAATATGCAGTAACTTAGAAAGCTGCTAACTCTTCTTTTCTTTTATCGTTCTTTTTGACTGCCTCCTTCTTAGTGCATAACTGCTTCACAAAGAAAACAGCTTGTTTAATACTTGAACACTCAATAAGCTCTAGACCAGTATCTAAGAGATTCACTTTAATCTCTTTCTTTAACTTAGGTAATAAAACCTTTTTAAAGCCAAGCTTCGCAGCTTCCTTTAACCTAAGCTCAAGATTACTTACTTGACGGACTTCCCCAGATAAGCCAAGTTCTCCTAGCGCAAGAAAATCACCAGGAATTTCATCAAAACTCTGTGAATTTAAGAAAATCGACAATGCAATAGCTAAATCTGAGCTAGGTTCCTTAATATTCAAACCTCCTGCGACATTCACATAAATATCACTTTTCGCTAAAGCTAATTTTAAATGCTTCTCCATTACAGCTAAAATTTGATGTAAGCGTGAATAATCTACACCATTAGCCATCCTGCGGGGGTTATGATAATCAGAACTAATCACCAAAGACTGAATCTCAACTAAAATCGGTCTCCTACCTTCCTTTAGTGCAGTAACCACTCCACCTGAACGCTGCTCAAGAAAAATTTGAGATGGATCACTAATATCATGCAAACCAGACTCAGCCATCTCAAATACTGCAAGCTCATCAGTACTACCAAAACGATTCTTAATCGATCGTAAAATTCTTAAACTCTCATCCTTAATAATCTCAAACTGTAAAACAGTGTCCACCATATGCTCAAGAATCTTAGGTCCAGCGATATCACCATCTTTGTTAATATGACCAACAATAAAAACTGGAATATTAAATACTTTAGCCGTGCGCACTAAATTAGAACATGACTCACGAATCTGACTTATAGTTCCAGGAATAGAATCTAAATTCGGGTTATAAATAGCTTGGATACTGTCAACTATAACTAAATCTGCTTCCTTTACTTTAATCGCTTCAAGTATCTTTTCAAGATTACTTTCGGTATATACCAAAATATTCTCCCACCTAGGCTGAGGCTGCTGTGGGGCTATAATTTCATCGTTTTCGTCATCCTCAATATTCGAACTTAAACGCTTAGCGCGCAGCTTTAGCTGCGCTGACGACTCCTCCGCTGAAACATATAAAACTTTTAAATTTTGACTACTTGCATAAAAAGCAAGCTGTAAAAGGATAGTTGATTTTCCGATTCCAGGCTGACCACCTACTAAATTAACACTACCAGGAACAATTCCACCACCTAAAACTCGATTAAACTCAAGGGATCCTGTACTCAAACGGTTAATGGATTCTTCTTCTATCTCATCTAAATTCAAAATCTCATCTTCAGCGTTTACAAATAAACTATGTTTAGTCTTAATCTCTATAGATTTTTTCTTTTTCTCGACTACATGTTTTTCAAGTGCCCCCCAAGCTCCACAAGACTGGCATTGCCCAAAGTAGCCAAGACTTTCAGTACCACATTCATTACAAACCCAAACTTGCTTACCCATACTTTTGTAATGGTAGCATTTTAAAAATTCATGGTCAAAAATGCAGTGAATTTACTAAGTATTTTCAACTGGAATAAATACATGTTGCATCTTTGCAAAGTTTATATTAATATCATCAGACTGAACCTAAAATAATCCCTATAGTCGTCACCATAAACCTTCCCTGGCACAAGTAAAATTTTATACTCGATTAAAAAATTAAATAATTCTTCTACAGAATATTTATTTGATAAGAGTTCTACAAAACAAGAAAGCCCACCAAGGCTGTCTTTCTTAATACCTAAACAAAGTTCAAATTTATTAAAAACATTTTCGAGACTAACTCCAAAGTCCAAATCATTAGCATGAAAAGAAATCAATTTAGCTAAAACTATTTCTTTAAGATACTTGGAATCAACTATTTGCGAATCTCTAAAAATTGTATTTTTAGCTAAATCAATTTTAGAACGGGATTCAGAGAGAATAGCTTCTGCATTCTTTAAAACGAAAGCTGCCAAATATTCACTTAAAATAGGCGTCCTCAAAGAAAAATAATTCTTCTGCTTTAAAAATTTCTCACGCAAAGCAAAATCCTGCACAGCTATCCACCCAGCCCGAAGACCTTGCAAACCATAGGACTTACTAACATCAGCTATCGAAATACTTTTTTCATAAAGATTCGCCACAGATTTCAAATCTAAATCAGGATTAACTAAATCTTTAAAAACTTCATCAGCAATTAAATAAGCGTTACTTTTTTTCACTAAATCAATTAATAAATTAAGTTCTGTATTATTAAAAAAGACTCCAGTAGGGTTATTCGGGTTATTAATAACCAAAGCCTTTAAGTCCAAATTCTTATAAAAAAGACTTTGCAAAGCAGCATAATTAAAATCAAAGTCTTGAGACCAATCATAGTTCCAGTCTATAATCTCAACTCCGATATCTTCTGCAATCTGATAAAGAGAACTATATATAGGTTTCTGAACAATAATCTTATCTCCAGCTTTAAATAAACTAGTGAAAATTAAAACTATTGCTTCTGAAGCACCGCAAGTAGACAAGAAATTTAAATGGTTACCATATTTATTTTTGAGAGCACTCTGAAAAACATCTAAACCAAATTTACTTGAATAATCAATTTTAAAATCAGCTAAATCTGTCAAAAACTCTTCTTTAGAAACTAAATTAGGGGTTTTATTCTGTAAATTAAACTTATAAACTAGATCATATAAATTATTAATGGATAAGGGATCTAGACAAGCAGAACTAATAGAAAAGTTTACTCTTTCTTCGTACTTATTATATAAATCTTCTAATTCAAAATTATTAAAATGCAACTAAGTCGCCTAGGCTAAATAAACTACAGGGCTAAAGCTACTTAATCTCTACATGCTCAGTAACTTTACGCATGTATTTATTGTATTTATTCATTTTAAGCTTATCAGGGTGCTTTTTCTTATTCTTAGTCGTAGCATAGCGAGAAGGAGGTACGCCAGCCTCTCTAGCTTCTGTACACTCTAAAATGATTTTTACTTTATCTTGTTTCTTTTTCGCCATGATAAATTCCTGAATCTAACATTATAGCAAAAAATAATACAAGAATATTAATTTCTTCTAAAAATTTAGCCCGCTTAATCTAAAAGTAAAAATCTTATTTTGCCAATGATACAGACATGCAACCAGCGATCAAAGACTCAACATTATTTTTAGGGCGCTCCGCTGAGATAGAAGCTAAAATCCAAAGATATTTGGATACTGGTAAAGATTTCCAAACTAACCAAAACAAAATTTTCAATATTGTAACTAAAGTAAATGACTTTAACAGTCTTAAAATCGACTTAGTAGAAGCCATTATTCAAGTTCAAGACCTAGCAAAAAAACTTTACTATAAAAAGAAAACTAAGGAACAATTAAAAAATCTAGATCCAGTAAGTGAAAAAGATTTAGTAAAAACGGTACAAATCCTAGGCTATGACATTATAAAAGAAAAATCTGAAAACTTTTTAATAAGTGAATTTTTAAACCTAGCAAATAAAACTAAAGATAGAAACCTTAAAAAAGTCATTAAAAATGCAGCTTGGATGGGAGCAATAGCTCGAGGAATAGCAGATATTATCAATTATCCAGAAAATACCCATGCCTTTTTTGCAGGTATAAATTACTATTTAGGTACTGTATTATTAGGACTCAGTGACCAGAGAGCTTTCAAAGAAATAGAAGAGATGAAGAATAAAGGTATGGATGAACACAGTAGTTCAGAAGCTATACTGGGCTTACCTCTATCAGAAATCAGCAAACGATTTTTACTTAATAATAAAATACCAGAACCTGTTATAGACACAGTTTGCAACGGAAAAGAACATAAAAACAAATATGAAAATAATACCTTAGTAGCGATAGTTAAATATGCTGAAAAGATTGTTAAATCAATCAATGACGATAAAAAAAGTATTGCTGATATCTGGTCAGAATCAAAGCCTTATTTAGATGATTTAGGAATCAAATTAAGTTTCAGTGACTGGAGCAGAGAAATTAAACTTATTTTCTTTAAGCTTATTAAACTTGAGAATGAAGTTTAATAGTCTATTTTCCAAACACAATTTTTATTAACTAATCGAGCTTTTATAAGCTAAAATGAACTCTTATGAGTGAAAAAAGAGTTCAAGAAGCCACTGAGATAATCTCAAAATTTTTATCTCCGACTAATTTTAAAGACGTATCAGTTCAAGGTGACAAAAAAGTTGTATTTAACTTAATGTTAGAAAACCCAGCTGACACTAAAAAGAAAGATGAAATTATAAAAGAACTAGAAAAACAGCTTTCTAAAGCTGGATTCTCAGAATTAGATGTATACACCACTCAAAAACCTGAAAATATGCAAGGTGGCGGACACAGACCTATAGGTGGTACTGCTAACCGGGGTAATATCGCACCTAAATCACCAGTAGAAGGAATTAAACATATTATCGCTATCAATAGTGGAAAAGGTGGTGTCGGGAAAAGTACTTGTTCGGTTAACTTAGCTATTTCACTTGCAAAGCAAGGTCACAAAGTAGGCTTACTAGATGCTGACATAACAGGACCTAATGTTCACCTTATGTTAGGTGTAACTGAAAAACCTCATTTAAGTGAAAATCAAAAAGTAGTCTCTTTAGAAGCACACGGCGTAAAACTAATCTCCATGGGAACTCTAGTAGATGAGAACAAGCCTACTATTTGGAGAGGACCAATGCTAGACGGTGTTATCAAACAGTTTCTAAGAGAAGTAGAATGGGGTGAATTAGATTATTTATTAATCGACTTACCTCCTGGAACTAGTGACGCTCAGCTAACCCTTTGTCAGAATGTGCCATTAGATGGAACAGTAATCGTTACTACACCTCAAGACGTAGCACTATTAGACGCTAAGAAAGGTTTACAGATGTTCCAGAAAATGAATGTTCCTATTTTAGGTTTAATTGAAAATATGAGTTTCTTTGAATGTCCTAACTGTAACCATAGAACTGAAATCTTTTCTCATGGTGGTGGTAGATCAGCAGCAGCTAAACTTGACTTAGATTTCCTAGGTGCTATTCCTATCGAATTAAAAGTTAGAACTGGTGGAGACTCAGGTGTGCCTGTTACAGTAAGCGACGAAGAACATTCTGTTTCTAAAGCTTTTAATGAAATTGCTAAGTCTTTAGTAGAGAAGATCAACTCTAAGGTTGCGGCTTAAGCTGTTGGTCTTTTAATTCTTGTTTGCGTTCAAGTTCATTTGCTTCTTTAACATCTTTTTGAAGTTCGTGAATATGATAGAAGCTCATCCAAGCAACAATACCTGTCATGAATGTTAAGCCTAAAAAGTCGTACCAGTCAGATTGAGTCATTAATATTCTCCTTGTCTTTAATACTTTTAATCGAGTAAACAATTAGTCGATCTGTTATAAAAAGCAAGATTACTGAAAATAAAAATTGAAACTTTGAAAATAATTCTTCAATTTTAAATTCCCCTAAAATCAAGCCTAACATAAAATGCCCAAATGGTATAGACAAAGCAAAAGCAAGCATTCGCATAGTTTCAGATCTGAATTTGATATACTCAGGTACTTTTTTCATAAGTTCAATTATGAAAAATTACTCAATAAATTTTTAGGGGTCAAAATTCCTCGAACTTAGCTAGCAAAACTAATTAGCAGAATACATCCCAAGTAAAATTGGTTCTAACTGCTTAGTAACCCATGAACTTAAATGTGCCACCATATTTGCTTGACTAGCAGTCATATCGACTATATTAACCACCGAACTATTCGGATTAGTATTAAATGTAGAATAATTAGGGAAATTATAGAACTCTGGCTTAGTCTTAAGTTTAGAGATCTTTTCTGCGTTATCTTTTGCGATAGTATTTGACCATTTAGATGGAAGCAAAGCTTCCCAAGTCCATGAACGCTGAAGGTTAACCCATAATACATTTACTTTATATGACTTCTTAATACCGAAGAACTCATTCTTAACTACTTGGTATTGTTGTTTATGATAGACAGGACCTTTAATACAACCTAAATACTGACTCAGTTCTCTTTCAGTAGCAGATTCGAATTTAGAGAAATCTCTTCTCGTAAGTCTGCCATTAAGCTTTTGCCCCTTTTTAAGCTTGAGCTTATCAAAATCACTTGCAGCAAGTAGTCCTCTAACCGTTTCCTCATAAGGAGTAGTACCATCAGTGCTTTTTTTATTAGCAAAAACTTTTGCTCTAGAATCTTTCGCAAGATTATTAGCTAAGAAATCAGCTTTAAGAACACGTTCACCAAATAAAACAGGCAAAGCAGTATCTACTTGAATTCCATGATTAAATTCTTTTGCTTTTTTTGATTCATCAGAAACTGCAATCTCAGTATTCATAAACACTACGATGTTTTCAACACCACGCTTAAGTAATGGAATAATTCCATAGCTATCTATATAACCACCATCACCGAAATCGTATTTCTCTTCTTGCCTGTGAGCTTCTCCTGGTGTCCAATACCTAAATTCAGGAAATACTGAAAGTAATGAATTATCTAAATTACCTCCACCTATGAAGCTTTTACCAGCAAGCTTAGCTGCTGCTTGAGTGAGTTTAGAATTCCCAGCAGGGAAAGGAAGTCCTGCTAAATCGAAAAGCATTTTAGAATTTTGATAGCTCTGTAGACCTTGAGCAAAGAATGCAGGAGCAGCACCAGTCACACCCATAATCTCAGAAACGCTAGTTCTATGGAAGGCTTTTCCTTGGCGCACTTCTGCTGTAGAACCTGTAATTTTTTTATTAGGTGAATTAGAATCCATAGCGAAAGACTCTAAATATGCGCCACCTACAGACTTTCCTAATCTAGTTTTAGCTTTTCTTTCTTTACTAATCCCAGAATACAATGGAGTCATCTCGAAGTGATTCCAATCAGCAGATTTATCTGGTGGATTCATAACCCCACCTGCAATAAAGAAAGGTCTTTCAAGTTCTTTTTCTACATAATTAAAATCACTTGCCTCCAAGTGAGGGTTTCTTTTTAGAATGTCATTTAAATTAGCTTTAGTCCAAGTAAAATATTTTTTGGCTTCATCTAAGCCATATTCTTTTAATAATACTTCAGCTATAGTCCTACTGAAGGTTTCATCTACTTCATCAAAGTGAATTCCTTTAATAATTTTGGTTCTAATCATCAAGTAGTTTTTAATAGTCTTTAATAAAATCTTTGAAGTACTAACTTGGTTTAGGAAATTTTTCTGAGACTTAAAGCTATGAATATCATTTGCGATTAATTTTCCAGGTTCAACATACTTGCCTAGAAACTCAGTATCTGAAATATTTTTCGGCAAGAAAGTATATGGAATAGTAGCCCAAGCGCCACCTGAAATAGCAGAAATATATTTAGAAGAATTCAGCAGATTTTTCTTAGCTGCTTTAGTAGGTTTGATGTTGTTTAAAGCTCTTAATTGACCGATACTTGCTGATGCTGACCTAGTGCCACCACCAGAGAAACAGAAGCCTAGGTCTGCCTTTTTAGTAAAAGCTAAATTAGCTTCTTCCGGGAACTTAAAAGTTCTAGACTTAGTTTGCCAAAATTTAATCTTATTCTTCTCTACTAATTCTTCTAAATTATCAGCAGCTTTATCTACTAAAGTCTCGATTTTACTTTTAACATCTTGTTTTAATTCTTTTAAAGCTTCTACTTGTTCTTTAAAATTAGCTTTTTTGTTTTTAGCTTTAGCCTGAACATTATCGATAATTTCATTTACTTTAGAGTCTAAGTTTTCTGTGATATTAGATATTCTGTTTTGAAGACGAGTTTTAGGTTTAGTCGCTTTAGCTTTTGATTTTACATTACTTACTCTTGATCTAGCTTGCGTAGCTTTAGCTCTAAGTTTTGAAGTTCTAGTAGTTTTTCTTGGTTTAGCTGGCATATAAATTCTCCAAGTCTTTTATGAACTAAATCAAAAATTCAATAACGTTGTATAAATTTTTTCAACTATTTGGCTTAAAGGTCTAATACTTCAAAAGAATTATTTTTGTATGAGTAAACAGCTAGAAGCCTTAAACTTCATCTACATTCTCGACGCTATTATCTTAACAGAAAATAAAAATGTTAATATATATACATGTAAGTACTTATTAATAAATGTCAATTACGGCTACTAAACCTGCAATAAATAAACCATTTGTTTTAAGTGATGAGAAGGGAAGCTCAGAAGCAAAACAAATCAATTTAAGTCGTGAAGTTTTAGATCAGTTAGAAGAAACAGACTTTGAAAAAATTGATACTGAAGAATTACTTCGGGAAATAATGGCTGGTGAGGAATTTCAGGAGACTTCACTTTCAACTAATAGCTCTGAAGAAATAAAATCTGAACCAAGCCAAGAACCTAAAAGTGAGAATAGTCAAAACGCTAAGTTAAAAAACTTTTTTAAAACTATTAAACCGATAATCAAAACAGCACAATATGGAATAACTGGAGGTAGCATTCTGCTGCATGGAAGTTCTGTTGCCTCTATTATTGCAAAAAAAATTGAAGACTTAACTGGTAATAATGTTTTTGGATTAGCAAACTTAGAAA
The DNA here is from genome assembly GCA_937927525.1 of uncultured Candidatus Melainabacteria bacterium. Lineage (GTDB taxonomy): Bacteria > Cyanobacteriota > Vampirovibrionia > LMEP-6097 > LMEP-6097 > DT-14. The sequence continues at coordinate 3,568 of CALBDR010000115.1, read as the reverse complement.
AGCCATTAACAAAAGACGCGACTTGGTTTTGTAGATATATTGATACAGTCCCCACTATTTTAAGTGGTATTGAAAATATGCTGGAAAACAAGTCATTTAGCTTAGGAGTAGCTAGATCGACTACTTCAATGCAAATGCTTTTCCCCAATATTGCAAATAAGACTTTTGGTGGTGGTATTGCAAATGCCCATAATAGCCAAAAATTCCTTAATGATAGAGCTCTAAAAGCTGGTCTCATAGATGAACTTATCGAAGCAAAAGAGGATACTAAAGCTGCACATTTTGGAGCATTTCTACAAAACAGTTTTAATGTTAGCAAAGCTTCATTTGAAAATTTACTTGCGGGGAAAAATATATTTCATTCTATTTCTAACCTATCAATTACCCCCCTTGCACTATTAACATTTGGTATAGGCGTCCCTTTTTGTAGAGGTGATAAGTTGAAAATTGTTCCTAAAAAGATTCTAAGAACCTTAAAAGGTCTAGGTATGATTCTATTTAATGCATTAATGATTAAATTAGGAAAAGACTCTAAGTCAGACGATCCTAACATCAAAGCTACCAACAAAGCTGACTCTAGCTTAGCTAAATTAGGCATTTTAGAAGCTGGTATAGGAGCTATAACTGGCTGGATAGAAGATAATGAGTTTTTATTAAATCTGAAAACTCACTTCTGTTACACATTAAAACCTCTTATTAACCTAGGTTGGAATAATAGAGACTCGTTAATAAATATGTTCAAAAAAAGAATAGAAACTAATCCAAGTCAAGCATAATTGGTCTCTGAGATTTGACTTCAAACGCATTCAATTGCTTATCTAATCTATCACCGTATTCATCAAATCTAATTTCATTCCCCCAAATTTCGAAAGCCATCTCATGTAAAGCTTTGTCTAAGCTGTAATAAGTACCGCGATAATACTCTTTAAGAGCATCAAAAAGGACTTTACCAGCCAAATAGCTATTAATCGTCACATAGGGTATGAATTCTGATTTTGACCTTTCAATACTAGTTTTAAACTCTTGAAAGTTACTATCCTCAGTTAAATTAAATGTAGAGGTAATATTATAGGCATTATCACTCAAAAGCCCAGCCTTCTTCACTATATGTTCAACATCATAATAAGTGGTTATAACATTAACATCAGGCTTATTGTTAACAGCTAAATCTAATAACAGTTGTCCTGGATCGTACTCTGGTCCGAGCAGAACCATTATATTAAAATTGCCATTACTTATAAGTGAATAGTATGATTTTGTTTTAGGTTCAATAGCATGAATGTCACAATAAATATCCTTAGGTAAATTATTGAAAATTAAGGCACTAATATTCATGGCCGATAATCCCCCATTATGAGCTACAAGAACCCTTTTTTCACTATTTTTAGGAATTCTATTAATCACTTTAGCAATTGTTCTGGCCTGCAAAGAATCTATAGCCGCCATTCGAAATAAATAGCCTTTATTACTTGACTGTTTAGTAAAGCCTGAATGCGTAGCCGTCGGACTAATCTGCACTATTTCATTATTCTGATAAATATTAGATGTCGCAATACTCGCTTCAGAGCCTAAATGACCGATAACGGCATCGACATCTTTAGCTATAAACTCCTTGGCACAAGAAATAGCCTTGACTCCATCTTCAATATTAGCCTCATCATCACAAATCACCAGCTCTATATCTCTTCCTAAGATCCCTCCATTTGCCTCAAACTCCTCTTTAGCAAGCTTAACTGCTTCGATAACAGCCTTACCGAACCTTGCGTAAGTCCCAGAAGTAGGAACTCCTATCCCTACCTTCACAGGAGAATCTTCTAAACTTTCAATCGCAATCTCGTTTGCTGAGGGCACTTGATAGTTTTTAGATTTAATAAAAGCCCTAACCTCCCTAGTATTAAATAAAGCCACAAAATGTTTGAATTTATTTAATTCATTCTTTGATGGAAAAAGTTCTGGTTGGTAGTATAAATTTATATCTCTTTCAAACTGAGCCTTTGACTCAGTCTCAAAGCCATTAGTATTGATAAAAATTCTTTTTATCACTTTAGGAGCTTTATCTAAGAATTTACTACTCGTGTTGATATACGAAATAGAATTCTTAAACTTAACAATATTATTAATCAAATCCTCTTCATTCTTGGCTTGGACACGAGAATCTATATTAGAAACCTGAAAGTCAGGATAATTTAATAAAACATCATCAGCAAAAGCTTCTTCAAATCTTCCGATAAATAGAATTGGTTCATTATGCCCAAAAAGCTCTTCCCAGTTTAGAATTTTCCCTTTTAAAATTTTCTTTAATTCATAAACATTCAAGGTATCAACTGGATTATTTGCATTTACTATCCATGAAAGTGAATCCCTAGCTACTATTTTTTTCTTCAAAAAATCATTTTCATTGAGCATATAATCTATATTTCCAATATAGGCATCAATATTTTTCTCCGAAATGGCACTAAAAGAATCTTCCTTAGAAATAGCTCTAAGATTTAATTTGTAATTTTTAAAAACATCTAACTGAAAAAGAGTTTGAAATAAGTCCTGATCCTGAAAGTTAACACCGATATTAATCTGTTTAGTTTGAGAACATGAACTTAAAGCTATGATAGAAAAAAAAACTATAAGAATAAAAATTGATCGGTTTAAGCTTCTTTCCATGTATTAGTAGATATTAACCTAGAGAGAGGGTATAGCATAATCAAGATTTGGAATTATCTATAATCGTTAAAGTAGTTTTGGTCATACTTTAGTATGTTTTTAGCCTAGATCTTTAGATAAGATCAAAAAATAAAGAAACGATACATAAAATAGATTTATAATTAAATTATTATGAACATGAGTATTATAGGAAGCAATATAACGAAACCCACTCCAAAAAGTGGAACATCTGAAATTATAAAAGCAGGTGAACAACATGAAATAAAACAAAACAGACCACAATTAACATTAATAGAAGGTGGTAGGACAATAGCAAAACAAGTGGAAACTAAACTAACTCCACTAGTTCAATCATTAATCAAAAAAGCTAAAAGTCTTCCAAGTGAAGAAGTGAGAATGGTAAGAGTTGATGAATCAAACATGCCTGAAATACCTAAAGATAGGGCAGATATTAAACCAAGCGACTTAATAGGACAGCCACAAATTAAACTTAACGGTGGTATCACAATAACTACAGTGCCTATCTCTAAAGACAATGGCGGAATCGCAAATATAGAAGGTCAAGAACCTAGCCATATCAAGTCAGAACAATATAGTGTATTAATGAAAGAAATTCAAAATACAGGTAAACTAAACTCTGCACCTGAAGCAAAAAGAGTCGCAGTAGCAGCTTAACGATAATCTAAAAACAATAAACAAAAAAAGCCGGTCATTGACCGGCTTTTTTGTTAGCTAAAATCACACTAACTACAAGTAATTTACAGCTTCTCAAAAGCCCCATTGTCAAATTTATAAAGAGCCATGGACTCATCCGCTCTATCACCTTTATCTGTAAATTCAAACTCTTCGCCGAAACTACTAAAAGTTTGCTGATGTAAGGCATCAGCAATACTAGAGTAAGATCCAGTAT
>CALBDR010000114.1 GCA_937927525.1 uncultured Candidatus Melainabacteria bacterium | reverse complement strand
CAGTACTGACCTCCACATGCACCACCATACATTGGAGTTGCTACGAAGATCTTGCGCTTACGTAACTCATCTAATGAGATTTCAACGTTCATGCTGGACCTCCGTACACAACATCAAATTTACCAGTCCCGTAGTCACCATCATATAAACTAACTGACTGAGCCTTAAACAATAAGAACTGACCAACACGTGTCCCTTTCTTGATCTTAGCAGGACCTACTTCAACATGAAGGGCACCTGCCATTACACCCTCATATCCTGAATCATATAGACCAGATGTAATGAACAGTCCATTACGATTAAGAGTAGAACGAGTGATTACCCATCCTGCCTCATCTTCTGCAATCTTTACGGTTCCTTCCATAATGATCTCATACGTACCGGGTGAGAGTTCCCAGTATCCGTCCGCATCGGGTTGAATCTCTACTGATCCTCGATGCTCCTTGTGATCCTCGTCAATGACAAACGTCTTGTCGTCATTGATAACAAAGATCTTATCGACCTTGAGATCCATAGCGTTAGGTTGAATCTGCTCTGCAGACCAATTACTAAGCCATGATCCAGTCTCATTAGAATGCAGATGAATCATCATTCGCCTCTTGTTTATCATGTGTGTAAATCATTAGAACAATGTAATGAAGAGCCTTGAGTAGGTCTTTGCGATTCCTACCACTCTTCTTACCATACCGTGCAAGATACTTGATAGCTGTATCTCTAGCTGTAGTGTCGAGACTGCCAAGCGACTCCCAAAAGTCAACTGTCTGTATCTCTTTGTTCCCAACGTAGTGTTGGTCGTATGTCGAGTCAATGTACTTGATCAAATCATTGACAATACTAGCCTCATTATATTTGTACTCTATCACTCAACTTCCTCAACAATCAAAGGTCCATAGATAAAAGTCTCTGTATCGTAATGATCCCAACCAGCTTCTTCCAAAGCTGACCAGCCACCATCTTCCCACAGAGTTTCAAGTTCGGCTATTATATCACTTTGCTCTTCTTCAGTCAACGGTTCATCGCCATTCATTCGCCATACTTC
>CALBDR010000113.1 GCA_937927525.1 uncultured Candidatus Melainabacteria bacterium | reverse complement strand
GCTAAGCACTGCTCCGGTATCTGCACTAGAAACGAAATGTGTATATCTAGCTATCCAACCTTTCTTAATCTTAGGCTCAAAAGGTAATTTAGCTTCAAGTCTTTTCTGTATTTCTTCATCACTAAGTTCAACATTTATCTTTTTCGCTGGAATATCTATGTCGATAATATCTCCTTCTTGGATAATGCCGATAGGTCCACCAGAAGCAGCTTCTGGTGAGATATGTCCGATACATGCTCCCCTGGTCGCACCACTGAAGCGTCCATCTGTTATTAAAGCTACTTTACCACCTAGACCAGCACCCATAATTGCACTAGTAGGAGCTAACATCTCTGGCATACCTGGACCACCTTTAGGTCCTTCGTAGATGATTACTACGACATCACCTTCTTTGATATCACCTTTATAGATTGCAGCTAAACAGTCGTCCTGTGAAGTGAAGACTCTAGCTGGTCCTTTATGTTTTAACATTTCAGGAACAACACCAGCGGATTTAACGACTCCGCCATTAGGCGAAATATTTCCGAATAATGCAACTAAGCCACCAGTCTCAGAGTAAGGATTATCAATTCTGCGAATCATTTTATCGTTTTTCGTTTCAGCTCCAGCGATATTTTCCCCTAATGACTGAAGAGTAACTGTGGGTCTATCTAAATTTAATAAACCATCACGCTTAGCAAGCTCAGCAAGTATAGCTGAAACTCCACCAGCTTCATTTACGTCAGCCATATGAATGTCAGGTGCACTAGGACTTACTTTACAGATATATGGTGTACGCTCTGCAATCATATTCAATCTTTCTACTGGGTATTCGAAACCTGCTTCCTGAGCTATCGCAAGTGTGTGCAAAATCGTATTAGTAGAACCACCCATGGCTACGTCTAGAGTAAAGGCGTTGTCGATACTTTCCATAGTAATAATGTCTCTAGGTTTTAGATCAGCTTCTAGGATTTTAAGGATTTGCCTAGCTGCTTTTTTACCGAGAACCTCTCTACCACTGTCAGTAGCTAAAATAGAACCATTACCCGGAAGTGCCATGCCGATAGCTTCTAGTAGGCAGTTCATGCTGTTAGCTGTGAACATACCAGAACAGCTTCCACATGTTGGACAAGCATTATCTTCGATTTCTTTTAAACGTTCTTCGTCTATATCGCCCTTAGAGTATGCACCAATAGCTTCAAAGGCAGATACTAAGTCTACTTTCGTACCATCACTTAAAGTACCAGCTTCCATAGGTCCACCTGAAATGAAGATAGTGGGGATGTTTACACGGGCAGCTCCCAGCATCATTCCTGGAACAATTTTGTCACAGTTCATAATACATACTAAGGCGTCAAGTCTGTGAGCTTCAGCCACAGTTTCTAGAGAGTCAGCGATGAGTTCTCTAGAAGGTAAGCTATAGCGCATTCCTATGTGCCCCATTGCGATACCGTCATCAACACCTATAGTGTTAAATTCGAAAGGCACTCCACCAGCTGCTCTCACTTCTTCTTTGATCACTTTTCCGAAAGCTTGTAAGTGAACGTGCCCTGGGATTAAGTCAATATAACTATTACAGATACCAATGAAAGGTTTGTTAAAGTCTTCGTCTGATTTGATAACTCCAGTAGCTTTAAGTAAACTTCTATGGGGGGTTTTATCGAAACCTTTTTTAATTAAATCACTTCGCATTTTCTTTATTTTACTATAAGGTGAACCCATCTCGAATTAGTCTTATTAATAAACATTATTAGTCTTACAATATATCTTGAACATTAAAATATTCTACTTTAGAAAGGATAAGGACCCTGGGGCTAAGCTTTAATCTTCACTCTCATCTTCTTCCTCAGCTTTAACCATTTCTAAGAAAAGCTCTTCAAGCTGATTTTCATCTACTAGTGAAGGTGCTGCTGTAAGTGGACACCATGCAGACTGGTTTTTAGGGAATGCGATTACATCTCTAATGCTTTCAGTATTAGACAGAAGCATAATGAATCTATCTAAACCTAGAGCAATACCACCGTGTGGAGGTGCACCTAATTCTAGAGCTTCTAACAAGAAGCCAAATCTTTCTTTAGCAGTCTCATCATCTATTCCTAGAGCTTTAAAGATTCTTTCCTGAACATCTTTACGGTGAACTCTAATAGATCCTCCACCGAGTTCAATACCATTGAAAACGATGTCATAGGCATAAGTTTTAACATTTGCTGGATTTTTCTCTAGGTTATCTAAATCTTCAGAGAATGGAAGAGTGAATGGGTGATGGTTTGCTTTAAAACGCTTAGATTTCTCATCGTATTCAAACATAGGGAAATCTACTACCCAAACAAGTTTTCTATCTTTAGGATCGATCAAAGCTTCTTGCTTTGCAAGGTGAATTCTTAATTTACCTAAAACATGGTGAACTACTTTAGCATTATCAGCTACAAAAAGAAGAGCATCACCAGCTTCTACAGAAGCTCTAGTTTTCATTTCTTCCATCTGTTCCTCAGTAAAGAACTTAGCGATAGGTGAACTGATTTCAATTTCACCTTCACCTTTATCTTTAAACGCTATCCAGGCAAGACCTTTAGCACCCATCTCTTTGCTACAAGCAAGATCTTTTAAATCATCGAAGTCTTTTCGGCTAAGCTTAGCTCCACCTTTAAAGTTGATAGCTTTAACTAAACCACCGCTTTGAGCTACTCCAGCAAAAGCTTTAAACTCTGAGCCAGCCATTAATTTAGTAAGATCTATTAATTCCATTCCAAATCTTAAGTCTGGAGCATCAGAACCATATTTATTAATAGCGTCTGTATAAGTCATTCTTGCAAAAGGAGTTTCGACTTCAATTCCTAAAGCAGCAAAAGCAGCTTGAATCATACCTTCACTAGTTTCAATAACATCTTCTTGAGTTACGAAGCTCATCTCAACATCGATTTGAGTAAATTCTGGTTGTCTATCTGCTCTTAAATCCTCATCCCTAAAACATTTTGCGATTTGGTAGTATCTGTTAACACCACTCATCATTAATAATTGTTTATAGATTTGAGGTGATTGAGGTAAAGCATAGAAAGAGTTAGGGTGAACTCTACTAGGCACTAAATAGTCTCTTGCTCCTTCTGGAGTCGATTTGGAAAGGATTGGAGTTTCAATTTCCAAGAAATCAGTTTCTGCTAGATAGTTACGAATAGCGTGTACTACTTTATGTCTATTCTCTAAATGCTTTCTTTTAGTGTTTTGTCTTAATTCTAAATATCTATACTTAAGTCTTAAGTCTTCATTTACCTCATCCACCTTATCTAAAGGGAAAGGTAAAACTTTTGATTCATTAAGAATCTCTACTTCTGTAGGATAAATTTCAATAGCTCCAGACTTAAGAGAAGTATTTTCAGAACCTTCTGGTCTTACAGTAACTGTACCTTTAATGGCGATTACATACTCAGGTCTGATTTTTTGGAAAACTTCGTGAACTTCAGGATTTTTGTCTGGGTCAGCTACTAATTGGATTTGACCTTTATGATCTCTAAGTTCAAGGAAAACGATTCCTCCTAAATCTCTTCTAGTATCTACCCAACCAGCTAAAATAACTTCTTGGTTTACGTTTGCTTCGACTAAGGAACCGCATAGATGGGTTCTTTTTAATCTGAAATTTTGAGATTGGGGCTTACCCTGATTGTTTGACTCTGTTTCTTTATTTAAAGTTTCCACGAATAATACTTTACCACGTTTAGCACCTAAAATTTAGATTATGAGTATTAACCAAATTTATGGAAATATTATTGTTTAGGTCTATCGTCTTCATTGTATTCATGCACACATAAACCTAAACCCTGCTTTTCTTCATTTGCATTTTTACAAGGAAAAATGGTTGTTTTAGTAGTTTTATTGAGTAAAATTCTTATAATTTCATTTTGTCTATGATTAGCAGCTAAACCTTCTCTTACTACCTCGTATGAATAACAAGGTTTCTCACTTTTAGATAGTCTCATATAGAGACTACTACTATGTTTCTCTGGGTAATTACTCGTATTGAAGTAAACGTATTGAGAATTACTGAAGTCGCCTATAAAAATACAGCTACCATTTGTTTTATCTAGGTAATTTAATACTTGATCGTGCATGAATTTACCAGCAAAACCGTGTTTAAGATAATTTAGGTGTTCATTAATTTTACTTAGAGCGAAATTGAAGCTAGAAAGTTTTAAATGGCTTTGCTCATCGTGTTAATATTTTGCTTTTGTTTGAATAATCCCCTCTTGTAAAGCAAGGGTAAGGTTATATTTAAACTCGTCATCGACACTTACGTTTATAAACTTAACCTTCATTCCAGCTTGCTCTGCTGCAGCTTTATAGTGTTTAAGGGAGTCGATGTAATCCGCAGCATTTTCTTCTTTCGATTCTTTTTCAATCATCATGAGGTTGCTCGAGTAATAGATAGTTTACGCCATTAGTCTTCAAGGTTTTAAAATCATATTCTTCAAAAACAGGTTTTGTTTTAGTAAGCTGACCATCTCCTATTAAAATGACAAAGTTCTCTTTTGGATGCTTTGCTTTAATACTTTTAATCATAGACCTTACACTCATTGCTGAATCTAAAATTTGCTCAGGTGTGATGTATTCAGCTTTCTGTGAGCTGATTTGAACTGTGTTGCCATTTAATATATGGTTAAATATATTTTCTCTTCCATGATAGTAACAAGCTTCTTTTTTGAAGCTTCCCTTAATTCATATTAAATTCTTTTCTTGCTAGTCCTTTGCACAGCTTAGGTTATAGAAAGATTATGTCGAGAGGGTTTAAATATTAAATTTTGTATGTGTTTACTTGTAAGGGTTTTGTGGGGAATTAAAACTATGATAGATGTAAATGTTCTGATTCTTCCTAATAACTAAGCAGCTCTTACTACTTAATTAAAATCTAAAACTCTAATTACGCTTTCTATAGCTTTAATAGAAGGTAATGCTTCAATATCTTCTATCATTTTATTCATATCAGCTTCTGAAAGTGGATCTATCAAAAGATCTGCTAAAGCTTGATCACCTTCCACGGCATACTGATCGATGAATTTTACGTTAGCACCATTCTTTTCAGTGATATCACCTAGATTTTTCAGTACACCTATTTTATCGTGCATTGCTAAACGTAAATAGAAAGAGTTTTTCACATCAGCGATATCTTTAATCTTTGCTTCTTCGGCGTGGGCAGCAACTGCGAATTGTGGGTTTATACCATTACTTTGATTTACTAGCATTAATAAGTCACCGAGTACAGAACTTGCAGTAGCAAGTGAACCTGCTCCTTTTCCAATGAGAGTCAATTCACCTACAGCTGAACCATTTACCATTACTGCGTTATTTTCGGCACTGATATTTGCAAGAGTCGTTTCTTTAGGAACAAATACAGGATGTACTCTTACATCTAGTGTCTCAGAGTCATTTTTAGCTATGGCTAAGAGCTTAATAGTATAACCTCGCTTCTCTGCTGACTGTATGTCAGCTTGGCTTATTTTTCTGATTCCTTCACGGTAAACTTTGTCTACATCTACTTTTTTCCCTGAGATTATTGAAGCTAAAATAGCGATTTTATATGCAGCATCATGCCCATCAACATCATTAGTGGGGTCAGATTCAGCATAACCTAGGTCTTGAGCTTCTTGAAGTGCGTCTTCAAAGCTTGCTCCATACTTTTTCATTTGGTCAAGAATATAGTTAGTAGTACCATTAATGATTCCATCAAGTTCTTTAATATGGTTACCTTGCAGGCTTTGTTTTAAGGTCGCTATTACTGGAATACCACCAGCTACTGCTGCTTCATAGAGAATAGTTTTATTATTTTTTGCAGCTACTGCAAATAATTCTTCACCTTTCAGTGCTATTAAATCTTTATTTGCTGAAATTACGTGTTTGCCATTTTCTAAAGCTTTAGAGATAAGAGTTTGAGTTTTCTCAATTCCCCCCATGAGTTCGATTACGATATCAACTTCTGGATTATCAATTACTTCTTCTGGTTTATCGGTGAAAACGTCTTTGCTTAATGCTAAGCCACGATCTTTATTAGTGTCTCTAACAGCTATCTTTTTAATTTCAATATTTGGGTAATTCTTTAATAACTCTACTAAACCAGAGCCAACTGTGCCACAACCTAAAATACCAATATTAACTACCACGTATTTAGTTTAACTTAAAGTAGTTCAAAATCGTTTTTTTCTAAGATTAGATTAAAATTTTAGGCTGCTTGTAAGCTTGGGATAGGTGGATTTAAGGCATTATCATAGAAACTTAAGGTTTTCTCTATATCAGGGAGGGTATTTGCTAATTTCATAATCTTACCAAAACCTATGTTTTCGGATTCTCTAAAGATTTCATGAACTTTGATTATATTTCTGGTGTTTACTCCTGCATTTTCAAGAGCTTCTTGAACTGGTTTACCCATGGATTTAAGATCGGTTAACTTTAAGACGCCCCCTTTTACTTCATTGATTAGACTTAAAGCCTTCTTTTCAAAAGCTGTTTTGATGGATTGATGTAATTTATTAAATTCATCTGCACTAAAAGGTAATAGACTTTTAATGTCTGCTGGAGCTAAAGCCATTTGCTGTGCAGTTCCCCTAGAAGATTTAGGTAAAATTGAATTTCTTTTATTTCTGGTAGGTTTAGAGTTTTCCCCAAATATTCCGCCCAAAACATTTTTAAAAGGTTGGGTTATTCTTCCAAGACCAAACAAATTACGTAATTCTCCTAACTAATATAAAGATCGAGGTATTAATATTTTTATAGGTAAAATTTTTCAAAAATTTATTAAAGATCTAGGTCAAATGACCGAGAATTATACTTGAAAGAAGAAAAGTAATTTTAAAGCTTTTCTGGGGGGAAGGAAAATGTCAACAGTTAATATAAACTCATATAATAGCCCAGCTATTGATACATATAATTATTCAAAAGATTCTGAAGAAATCAAAAGATATGCAGTAGATGGAGGAATTAATACTCCTGGTACTGATTCGGCAAATCTATCGAAAGTAGATTTTCAAGTCAAAGATATAGATGCTTTAAGGACGACCATCGCTGATAGTTTACCTCTAGTAGAGGCTTATTCTCAGATGTACAGTGCCTCACTTGAAGATGCAAAGCAGATTAAGGCTCTTTTAGAAGAATCAAATACTGGAGATAAAACTGAAGAGGAATTAGCAGTAATTCAGGAAGAAATTAATGCTTTATCTCAAGGTATTGAAGATAGGTTTAATAATAGCTCCTTTGGTGAACTTGAGTTTGATAAGTTAGTGGATGATCTTTTAGTCCAAGTCGGCTTAGCACCAGAAGAGCAAGTTAAAGCTATTGACAAAGCTGCTGACGATCAATTCAGGGCTGAAGTTTTAGGTGATAAAGGTATTAAATCTTTCCATAATGGTTCTAAGCTGGTAACACCTCTAGGTAGACAAACACAAGGTGTGACTCACTATGACAGTGTTTCACGACTCATGTCTAAGTTTGAGAATGCAGATGCTGAGGTGGCTAAAAAACACTCACAAGTAAAAGAAAAATTAGAATTTTGGAACAGTGAGTTGATGAATATGATTAATGGAGCACCTTTAGCTGCAAGTCCTAATATCGCTATTCAAGCTTCAAATAATGCTATTCGCAAAATTCAAAACCAGTCTGCTACTAGTTTAAGAGCTCAAGCAAATACTAACAGAAGAAAGGTTATGAGTGTGATGCCTTAAAATTGCACTATAAATTCTATTTTGAAGGAAGAAAATTTAACAAATCAGTATTTGAAAACTGTTAGCAGAATGATATTAATTTTTTAATTAACCTGCAAATGCGCTTGCCCGTCTTGGATAGAGATAACTTTATCAGCATGTTTAATAGTTTCTAATCTATGAGCGATGACAAGTAAAGTTTTATCTTGACGGTATTTTTCGAGTTCATGCTGGATAAAAGCTTCAGTCGATAAATCAATTTTAGCTGTAGCTTCATCTAAGATAAGTAATTGAGGAGTGCTTACTACAGCTCGCGCAAAGTTGATTACTTGCTCCTCTCCAGCAGAGATGTTGCTGGCGCGTTCATTAAGTTCAGTATCTAAGTTCATTTTCAAAGCGCGAAGAAAAGGTTTGGCTTGGCTTAAGTCAATATCTTTTCTATTCAGATGAATGTTTGATTCTAGGTTACCTGAGAAAATATATGAATCCTGGTGAATTACAGAAAGGAACTTTCTTAGTTCTTTATAGCTAATATCCTTGATATCCGTCCCTAAGATTTTGATTGAACCTTTTTGAGGTTCATATAATCTAGTTAAAAGTTTTATGATGGTACTTTTACCAGCACCAGTTTTTCCAGTGATTGCGATAAATTCATTTTTTTTAACTTTGAAGCTTAAGCCTTGTAAGATCCATTCATTCTTTTCTTCAGTATTATATTTAAACCAGATATCATCAAATTCTATTAAGTATTCAGAGTCTTTATTTTTAAGTTTAAGGGTTTTATCGTCAGTTTCTATAATTGAGGCATCTTCAAGCAATAGCTCGCTGATTCTTTCAGCAGCAGTGAAACCTGATTGGATGGTAGTAAACCTGTCACTTAAATTACGAATAGGATCAAAGAGTGTCTGTGCATACTGTAAGAAAGCAATTATCGTTCCTATACTTAAAGCTTGTTTGATAAGAATCTCTTTACTGATAAATATTAGAGCGACCATGCTAATTATGCTAATAAGCTCTATCCCTGCTGAGAAGTTGGAATCAGCCCAAATACTTTTATCGTTAGCTTTAAAATATTCTTCATTAGAGTCATTAAATATTTTTTTATTTTTATCAGCACAATTAAGCATCTGTACTACAGAGATACCTACTATATTTTGTTGGAGGAAAGAATTTAGAGCAGAAAGCTTTTTACGGGCATTAAGATTAGATGTACGGTAACTTTTCTGGAAATGATTTGCGATTATAGTTACTGGGATTAAAAAGAAAACTAAGATGAGGCAAAGTTTCCAGTTTATATAAAGCATGAAGGCGATGATAGTAACTATATTAAATAGATCAATTACTACTGAAATTAAACCTCCAGCAAAGCTGTCGGTTAGTTGCTCAACATCACTTGTAATTCTGGTAACGGTTCTACCGATTGGACTTTTATCAAAAAAGCTCATCGGTAATTTTTCTAAATGCTCAAAAAGTTTTTGACGAATATCTGTAATGATTTTTTGGGCTGTACTATTGATAATCCAGATTTGGCTTAGGTGAATAAAGAAATTAACTGTTATCGCAGCTAAGAAAAACAAGACATAATTTTGTAAAAGTCCATAGTCACCTGTTTTTAGTGGACCGTCAACTGCTTTTTGGATAATGAATGGTTGGATAGAATAAGCGATTGAACTTAATGGCAGAATGAATAAAGTCGCTAAAAGTGTCTTTTTATAAGGTTTAGCGAAGCTAAGCATGAGTTTTAGAAGTTCTAAGTCTTTATTATTAGTCATTACTTAGCTCTCCTTCCCTTTTAATGAGCTTTGATGCTTTAAACCAAAGTTGCTTATATACTGAGTCTTGATGTGGACTTTTTAACAATTCTTGATGGCGACCTTGTTCAACGATATTGAATTTATCCATAACGAATATATTTTCAGCGTTTTGAACTATCTGTAATTTATGGGTGATGAAAATAGTGGTTTTACCTTTTCGAAGTTCATGAATATTTTGAAGGATTTTACTTGCGATATGATCATCTATGCTACTAAGAGAGTCGTCTAGGATTAGGATATCTGGATTGATTGCAAGTGCTCTTGCGATAGCTACTCTTTGTCTTTGACCTCCTGAAAGAGTTATTCCTCTTTCACCGACTACTGTCATGTAATCTTCTGGAAATTTATGGATTTCTTCATGGAAGCAAGCAGCTTTAGAGTATTTCTCTATCTCTTCATCACTAATGTCAACACCATAAGCAATATTCTCAGCGATGCTAGTGGAGAACAGGAAGGTTTCTTGAGGAACTATGTTTATAATTTTTCTTAGAGAGTCAATTTTTATATTTTTAATATCTATCCCATCTATAAAGATTTCATTTTTTTCACAGTCTTTAAGGCGCATTAATTTTTGCGCAAGTATACTTTTCCCAGAACCTATAGGTCCTACTATACCAATTTTCTGCCCTTTTAAAATTTGCGCACCTAAGGAGCTTAACTGTATGGATTCTTTAAATTCTGAAATTTCTTCAGCCTTTTCTTCGTCAGCTATCTGTGCTTTTATATTTAAAACTTCGGTGATTCTTTTAGAACTAACTTGGACTCTGTAGATTATGGTTATTAACCAGCCTAGAGTAGCGATAGGCCAAATCAGGCGCTCAATATAAAGTGAATAAGCAGCAAAGTCTCCTAAGCTAAAATTAGATTTTATTACTGCTCCACCACCTATATATAGTAGTAAAATGAAACCTAAGCTAGCAACTACTTTCATTATTGGGCTGATAAAGCTTCTCGCTTTAATCAAATGAAGGTATTCGCTTAAAAGGTTATGGTTTTGTTCTTGGAAGCGTTTAATTTCAGCTTCTTCCTGTCCGTAACTTTTTATGATATGTATCCCACTTAAATTCTGTTCTATAAAATGACTTATGCTGCCAAGCATCTCTGTTACTTTTTGTTGGTGAGTTTTAATTGCTTTGCTTAAATAAGTTACGAAGCCTATTAGAATAGGCACTAATGATAAAAAGCTGATGGTAAGTGTTCTGTTTACTTGCCACATTAGTGGCACTATTACTGAAAATGCAATAGTACTATTCATGATATTTAAAATGGCAAAGCCACCTAAAGCTCTAAAAGACTGAACGTCATTTGTGATTATGGAAATTAGATCTCCAGCCTTTTTATTTTCAAAAAAAGCTGGTTCTAGGTGAATCAAGTGATTAAATATATCTTTTTTTAGATCAAATTCTATTTGTCTGCCGATACCAAAAATTATATGTCTAGATTTAGTCCTGAGAAAAGCCATGACTAGGGCGGAGCCTAGTAGTGTAAATAAGATTTGATTGATTGAATTCGAAAGAGTTGCTTGAGTGATGGATTGATCTTGAAGTAAGTTAATTGCTTTTTTAATTAACTGTGGTATGTAAGCAGCGAGCAAGTTAACGCCAATCAAAAATAAGGCGCCTAGAAGGTATGATTTCCAGTATTTAGTGAAGTATTTATGCACGCTACTTTAGTCTTTTCTAAAGATATATCCTATATAGTATCTTGAATTCTATGTTTTGATCTTAAGTTTTGCTGAAGAGTGGAAACTTGCTTTAAAATTAGAATCTCTCAAGTAATTTATACTCAGATTCAACAGAATCCTTATAATCCTCTTTTCTACGAACCTGAATCACTTCTAATCCGGCTTCAGCTGCCGCTTTAAGCTCATCCTCTATGTCTGAATAGAAAGTTATTTCTCTAGGTGGAATTCCGATTTTAAGTGCGATGCTTTTATATGATTCAGCTATTTTCTTCGAACCAATCTTAGTGTCAAAGAAATCTTCGAATAGTTCTTTAATGTCACCAAATTTAGAATATTCAAAAAGTAATTCTTGTGCTTTTACTGAACCTGAAGAGTAAACGTAGATTTTAGTTCCTGCTTCTTTTTCTTTTTTTAGCCATTCATAGGCATCATCGTATAAGTGTCCTTTATAGGCTCCCTTGCGGTAGCCTTCTTCCCAGATGAGACCCTGGAGTTCTTTTAGTGGAGTGATTTTTTTATCTTCAGCCAGCCATTGAAGTAAAGCCTGAATAGCAGTATAGAGCTGAGCTTCGATGATAATATCTGCCTGAGTAGGGTCATAGCTAATTCCCTCGGCGTTACCTTCTTTAACCTCCTCTAAAACGCTATCTATGATAGGGAATAACTTAGGTTCGTGTTCATAGTTGTCAAGTACGTAATCTTTGAGATGTTCTTTAGAGTATGGGAAAAGAGTATCTTTCACGAAAGAAAGAGAGGTAATTGTGCCCTCAATGTCGGTAAGTATGGTTTTGCTCATTTCTTAACTATGTTAACAAATTCATCATAATTCTCAAAATTATGAGAAATAGAATCATCCATATAGTTAGGCACCCAACCACTTTCATCGCTGAAGAATCTTAAACATTTAAATTCAGGTTCTGAGCCCATATCAAACCAATGTTGAGTATTTGCAGGCACATTAATAAAATCACCGGCTTCACAAAGGATACAGAAAATTTTATTCGCTTTATGTATGGTGAATAGTCCAGAACCGGAGATAAAATATCTAACTTCGTCATCGCTGTGGGTGTGTTCTTTGAGGAATTTTTCACGCATGACTTGAAAGTTCTCGGATTTCGCGAAATCTTTTTTTATATCCATTAAGTCTACAGACTTAAAATTATGTTTTACTTTTATATCTTCAATTTGGTCTGTAAAAGTCGTGAAAATCTCGTCTTTTGAAGAATTTGGCTTTAATTTAGAACTATCCCACTTCTCAATATTAATACCAGTCTCGGCTAATAAGTTTTTTATTTCAGTAAAATTTTTAGTAGCAGTAATTAATTTATTATTCTCATCAAA
>CALBDR010000112.1 GCA_937927525.1 uncultured Candidatus Melainabacteria bacterium | reverse complement strand
TCATATTTCAGTTGACATGCGACGCCAACTTCCCCAGAATATCGATTCTTAAGGACTCGCACAGTCGTACAATTTCCAGCAGTGTCGGCCTGTTGATTCCTTTCAAGTCCAATAACTGCGTCAGATAATTGTGCAATTGCTGCACTTCCTCTAAGTTGTCCAAGAGTAACTCGTGCTCCTTCTTCATGGTTCTGGTCTGATGTTGTACGCCTTAGGTGACTGACAAGAAATAGTGCAATGCCTGTACGCTCAACAAGTGAACGTAGTTTTGTCATGGTGGTATCAATCATCCGTCGCTCATCACCATCCAATCCACTCAACAAAATGGATAGGTGATCAAGAAAGATGACCTTACAATCTAACCCAGCAGCCAGGTATTCAATTCGATTGTAGATAACATCAGGATCAAAACTACCAAACCCATCAAAAAGATATAGGTTCCACTTAGCAATGCTGGAATCAAACGCTTCTGATAGTTCTTCATGGGTATGTTCTCCAATATGTAAGGACTTACCCACGGCACAAGACATTAATCCGAGTGCAGTCCGACGATTTGATTCTTCAAGAGCCAAGTAGCCGACCCGTCCTCCGTCTTGTAGAAGTGTAGTCGCAAGCTCCCTGCAGAAAGATGATTTGCCGATACCAGATCCTGCAGTAATTGTGACAAGTTCTCCGTATCGGATACCATGTAGCAGTTTCTGTAACCCGGCATAGGGATAGTCATAATTGGATGGTGGGTTGGGTGTAGTAACTAATTCTAAGAGTGAAGATCCTTCAATGATCCCATCTGGACGGTATGACCTTGCGTCCCAAATGCTTCGACGAATCGCTTCAGAGTCATCGGCAATGAGGGCGTCTGACGCATCTTTGTAATCGCCTTGTAGGTAAGCGATCTTGACCTTGCCAGGTGGTAATACGTTTGCTGCTTCCTCCGTTGCCTTACGGCCTGCCTCGTCATTGTCGAAGAACAAGACAATCTCCTCATAACCCTGCAGCCATTGGAGATTCCTTTGAATCGCTTTCCTGGCCGCTGCGGCACCGCTAGGTAAAGATACCATCGGCCACCCCGGCATAGCCTCGTAACACGAAGCTGCATCGAGTTCCCCTTCAGTGATGACAACTCGTTTTCCAGTGATGGGAAACAAATGTTGTCCGTAGAAGCTTCCATCTGTATTACCTTCGTATGAAAATACCTTTGATTTGGTCTTGATCTTAGCACCTAGCAGGACACCATCACTACTGAAGTAATGGAACCGCAACACTGCACCATCTTTGTAGATCTTATACTTCTCACATACCGCTTCCGATATGCGTCTCTTTTGCAACCTTACGGCTGATCCTTTGAGTTGAGCATTAGATTTCATAGTAGGTACAGTCTCACTGCCGTCTGCAAATGTGTGGTGATGACAAACAAAACAGTGAGTGTGACCATCACTATATAAACTGTTTGCGTCAGAGGAACCACATTCAGGACACGGTAAGTGCCTCACGAACTCGCTGTCGGAATGCTGCATATTTACGTGCTGCATTGTCATGATAGTTAAACCAGCCTTCCAGTGAGTTCAAAAAACCTTGGTAGATGTTCTCAGCATCTTCGTTCTCTACATCAGCAAGGATGTCATTAAACATCTCTTCATAAAAACCAACAGAGCCGTAGCCGTGCTTCATAGTCATGAGATTAACCAATTGAGTGGAATGTTTTTGTAAGAGGTCCAAGGGATAGAGAGTTTCTCACACCACTTGGCATAAGTAGTCTTTGATCGTTTACTGATCGTGTTGAATGGAGATTGAAAGACCATCCGCAGATCAAGGTCAGGATGTAAAGTCTTGACTGCTTTGATCTTACGGCGGTCTGCAGGATCCCAATACCCTTTGCATTCTAGGTGAATACCATTAGGTAGAATGAAGTCTGGTGTATAGACATGCTCGATGACATACGGTACTTTAACTGTTTCGTACTCATACTTCACTCCAAGCTCAACAAGAAGACCAGCAACTTTTTCTTCAAGCTTGGAACGAAATGCCATCAGAAGTCGTCATCCTCCAGGTCTTCACTAACACCAGCAGGTTCAATCTCAGGCTCTTCACCTGCAACAAACCCTTTGGTCTTACCAAACAATGCAGCAACATCCTCAGCATCCATGCCGCTAGTCTCAACACCAGCGCCACCACCAAGCTCTACAACCTGCACACCAACAAGCTTCAGGGATGTGCCATACGTGACACCATCCTTCAGGATGTAAGGCTTTTGGTAACAGGCAAACTTAACACTAGAGCCACTATACAGTGGGAGGTTCTCATTCGTAACAGGTGTACCCTCGCTATCCACAATGGGCGGACGGGTGCTGTCATTCCAAGAGAACTTAACCTTGTACTTACCATCAGATACTTCTTCCCACGGTTCAGGCTTGAGTGTAGAACGCTTCGGGTTCTTCAGTTTAGACTTAGCCCACTCCAAAGTAGTGGTGCGGTCAGATTCAAGTTCATCAACAAAGTCTTGTCCAACAATGGCAGACATAGAGTAACCAAACTTGGACGGTTTCAGTACAGCTTGATAACCTTCAAGGGTCACAGGCTGTTCGGTCTTAAAAATAGTACGGGACAT
>CALBDR010000111.1 GCA_937927525.1 uncultured Candidatus Melainabacteria bacterium | reverse complement strand
CAATTGATTCATCAGGTCGTGTTATAGATATTCTATAAATAATGCGGGCGTGGTGGAATAGGTAGACACAAGAGACTTAAAATCTCTCGACTTAAAGTCGTGCCAGTTCAAGTCTGGCCGTCCGTACCAGAAATATTCCCTAGTAGCTCAGTGGCAGAGCAGACGGCTGTTAACCGTCCGGTCGGTGGTTCGAATCCATCCCGGGGAGCTAAGTTTAAGAAAAGATTAACACACTTGAACTTTTAACAAGCAGTACCTAATATTGGCGATATATATCCTAATTATAAGGGTAAAGTTTTAGAAAAATGGATCATATCAAAAGATTACCTGATATTGAAGTTTTAAAAAGTCTCTTAGAGGGGAAGGAAGGTGATGTATGGAGAGAATTCTATAGCGATGCAGATGCTATAGTAGGAACTAAGGAAGCGATGGATTATTTGAAAGCGCAAGTTCCTTCATGGTCTAATAAAATAGCCTCATATGAGCAGGGATAATCTTTCTTCATACAGAGATTATATTCAAAACTCAGTTATTGAAAGGCTAGACTTAGACTTATTAGAATACTTTACCATAGTTAATGTTTTTAACAGTAAGTATGGAAAGGATATGATAGCGTATTATTACGATATCGGATTGATGGGAGATGATGTAGTAAAAGAACTATGTACACAATATCTCTCAATGGTAAACATAAAATAAACTCAAACACAAAAACAATCAGTTCAATGAATAAACTACGTTCAACGCTGTTGCTTGCTATGTTCATGCTAACTAGTTCAGCATTTGGTCAACAAATTTCTGGAGTAGTAGTTGATGACAGCAATCAACCTCTAATTGGCGCTTCTGTAGTAGTTGAGGGCACTGCAATTGGAACTTCCACTGGTCTAGATGGAAGTTTTTCTTTTGATGCTCAAGGCAATGCAGGAGCTGTTCTCGTATCCTATATTGGATATGAAGATGCAACAGTACCTATGGCGGCTGATCTTGGCCGCATTGTTCTACAATCTACCGATATTGGTCTAGATGGAGTAGAAATTGTAGCATCTGTTGCTCAGGATCGCAAGACTCCTGTAGCTCAGTCTACTCTTGATCCACGCTATGTAGCAGAAACCTATGGCGGTTCAACAGAACTTCCTGAAGTACTTCGCTTGACTCCTGGTGTATATGCTACTAAGCAAGGTGGTGGTGTTGGTGACTCACGTATTAACATTCGTGGATTTGACCAACGTAACGTTGCCGTTCTTATTAACGGTGTACCTGTTAATGATATGGAAAACGGATGGGTCTACTGGTCAAACTGGGCCGGCCTAGGAGATGCTGTTAAGACGATTCAGGTACAGAGAGGTCTTGGTGCTTCAAAGCTTGCTATCAACTCTATTGGTGGTACTATGAACATTATCACCAAGTCTACGGATGCAGAGCAAGGAGGATCGGTACAGTATCAAATTACAGATTATGGTCAAGCTAAGCTTGTAGCTTCAGCTCATACAGGTCTACTTGAAAATGGGCTTGCTGTCAGTGCCGTCTTTTCGCGTACGGAAGGAGACGGGTATGTTGACGGAACATGGTTTAAGGGTATTAGTTATTTCCTCTCCATTTCGAAGCAACTATCTGATGATCAGCTTCTCGTATTTACTGGAGTAGGAG
>CALBDR010000110.1 GCA_937927525.1 uncultured Candidatus Melainabacteria bacterium | reverse complement strand
TATTTCTTGAAAGTCTTTTCTATAAAAAGCCCAAGGAGCAAAGATACCTTCTGTGGTTTTATGCACACCGTATGGATCTGTATATTGAGAAACCATCCGTCTAGCATACTCGTACCACTCTTCGAAACTGAACTCATCGACTTCTGTACCTAGGTGTGTTACTCTAATTTTTTCCGGTCCTGGAGGATGTAAGTCCGGCTCCACTCTTGTTGCTGAGACTATCACACCGGGTTCTAGATGCTTTAGAATAGCTTCATCAAAGCCTTCGTTGACAACCATATCAGCATGAAAAGCCATAAACGCTTCCGTTTTCGACATTTTTACTCCTGTATCAAACATCCTAGCAATTCCTTTCCTCTCCGGTCCGTCGTTTCTATAAAGGTAAAGGTCGTTATCATTCTGCTCTTTTACCCATTCAGCAGTACCGTCTGTTGATGCATCGTCTAAAACTAGAACGTCATGAGTTGTTTTTAAATTCCGAATCGAGGTATAAGCTAGTTGTAAGTATTGCTTATTATTTCGAGCAGGAATAATGAATGTAATCTTTTGTGACATATTAATATATTAAAACCCAGCCCATTTGTTGAGCCATTAAACCAATCATTTCAAAACCTTCAAATAATCTAACGTTAGCCTTTTCGTACAAGTCGCTATTATTAACAGCTATTAAAATTTGATCTCTTGATTGAGCATCTACTCTAGTAAAATCTTCTGGTTCAAACCAATTAAAGTAGCCATCTTCTATATCGTAGTATTCAATAGCATCGTCTATATATAGTAATTCTGGACTTGGTAATTTACCTAAACGTATAGCTTTTCTCTCCAAATCTACCTTTACTTCCATTGTCGAAATATTAAATCCTATTCCGACGTTTGCATTTACCTTGACAATAATCTTTTTCTGAAATCCTGGCATGTCTATCTTCCAATAATCTTTATGTATGAAGACTTCAGAGAAGCTAGATTCAACTAAAGCTAGATTAGACACTTCTCTTAAAGATTCTAAAAGAACTGTTGCTGACTGTACTCTATTATCCTCTTTCGGTGCAGTGTTTCTCTCTAATAACTTAAGTAGCCGTGTGTCATTTGTGTTGTAAAAAGTTCCAAATATAAAAGCTATTGCAATTATACTGATAGTACCGAAAACTCTCGTCATATTTTAATGTTTATCAAGGAGGTAAAGTTTGTAGTCTGTAATTACGTTGTATAGGAGTCTTCTGTACTCCTCTGAGGTAGCATAACCTCCTTTTTCTAAAGCATTCAACCAGTTCTTCCAATCCCCAGTACTGACGTATTTTGTATAATGACTAGGCATACTCTCAGTACCGACCATAAAGATACTATGATATCTGAAAGCGTGCCATATCCCTCTGAATTTAACAAACTTACAAGAAGATTTGCAATCATCTTTTGCAGAGACGTATTGATTCGGGAAAGCTAAATCACTCCAGTTTGATATCCTTTCAGGTTTGTTATCCCCAAAGTACTTTATTCCAAAAGGATTACTCCCTTCAGTCACTAACCTAGATCCTTGCGGAGCAGTTTCCTTATAACCTCCCTCAATAAGAAATTGAGCTAACTTTACAGAAGCTGGAAATCTATAAAGGTTATGTTCCTTTATAGCTAGATCGGCATACCGGTTTATAT
>CALBDR010000109.1 GCA_937927525.1 uncultured Candidatus Melainabacteria bacterium | reverse complement strand
TATTCTAGCTTTTAAGAAAGTGTTTTTTTGTTGAAGCTCTTTAATTGCCTCTCTAAGATCGTTTACAAAAACATTAGCTGTTTTTTCATCAGATAAATTCTTTTCATCTAAAAAAGGTAAATGTCCACAGGCAATAGGTAGATCTTTATATAGTAAAGTCGCCGGCTCGCGCGCTTCTAGAAGTACTTTCCTGACAGCTTTAGTTTTAGAACTTAAACTATCAGTAGATTTTACAAAGTTAGGTAATTTACTTGCAAACTCACATAGCATTCTAACAATGTCTAAGAGTTTAATCTTGGTTCTACTCTCTTTATTATCACTGCTAATAAAGGTATCTATGATTTGATCAAAAATAATTGATTTAATACCTGAAATTTTACAGAATTGAATTGAGTAATGTTTCGGTACTTTAGCTAATAGTTCAAAATCAGAATATTTGACTTTTGCAAGAAAAGTTCCATGAGCAAAAATTGCAATCTCTTCTTTATAAGCTTTAAAGA
This sequence comes from uncultured Candidatus Melainabacteria bacterium, assembly GCA_937927525.1. Classification (GTDB taxonomy): domain Bacteria; phylum Cyanobacteriota; class Vampirovibrionia; order LMEP-6097; family LMEP-6097; genus DT-14. Next base: position 46,082 of record CALBDR010000109.1, on the reverse strand, counting down.
ACATCATTAAAATCAAAGGTAAAACGGCTTCTCTGACACCAAAAGGAGGTTTTTGTAATTCACTATACAATTCAAGTACAGGTACTTTACGATAACTGTTATCTTCTAAATATTGATTAATATATTTCCAAAGGGGTTGCCAAGAATCTTCTATTTTCTCCGCTGATCTTTCAAAACTATAAAAATCATTTTCATTCTTTTGATAAAGCTTAGTTTCCAAACACAGACTAGTAAACATTGAGAACTCAGCTGGAAATCCTTTTATAGCAAGCCTTTCATCTCCTTCATTGTTCAACATGTGCTCAAGAAGAAGAGTTCTAGCTGCGGTCGATGTTGAAGACGTTTTAAAACGATTTATTAGTTCATTTTTTATAACTGGAGACTTACTAAAAACATCATCGCAAATATCAGAAAGTAAGTTTGATAAAGATCTTTTTGATAAATTTTTCAAAACTTTTTTACTTGTAAACCAAGTTACATCAGCATTAGTTTTTGTATCTAAAAGGAAAAAAATCTCATCTGTTAAAGTTCTAACTTTATACTCTATTTCATTTTTTCTTATCTCAATTTCTTTAAGTGCAACTTTGTCTCCTTGAAGCTCTTTAGTATTTTTTTTCACCCAATCTAAAGAAACTAGATCAAGAAAAGATTCAGTAAGTAATTTAGTATGACTCGACAAAGCTACTATAGAACAGGGGTTTGCCTGCTTCGTTATTAAAGACTCTAATTCTTGAAGATTCACCTCATCAGCAGAATTAGCTAATAAAAGTATCTGTCCATCAGCATATTCATTTACTTGACTTAATTTTGTTGCTAACTTTGAATAGTTAATATATTCAACATTAAAAGATCTGAGTGTTCCCGTTTTTAGATAATGACGCTTCGCTATCCTCGGTCTCAATTCAATATTTTCATTTAAAAGATTCGCGATATCTAAACCTGAAAAAATTGTTTTTTTAGTTTCTTCTATTTTTTCCTCGATATCTATATCACTACCACCCCAAATCGAATACGATGAAGAGTGTCTTCTATAAACAATTACAGATTTGTTCAAAAGTCTTTCTAAAGATTCATTAAACTGCTTTTCAAGTTCAATATTATTAATATTCAAGGCACATTTCAATGTTTCATCATCAATAGCAAAAGGTAAATTATCTTTTAGTATAGTAAACATACCTATAGTCTTAATAAGTTTAGAATCAAACTCATCTTTTGATTTAATTAATGCTTCCTCAATCTCCATCCACTTTTTACTAAGTGAGCCACTCATCAAAACTCCAACAAGATTTGCATTTAAGTAATCAAACAAATTAGCTAAAGTAAAAAAAGGGTATTCTGAATCTGTGATTGACTGTGAATCAAGAAATGGGCAAAAGGCATACGGCTCCGCTGAAGTTAAAAAGGCAAATAAGCTTCTTTCATTCTGTGCGAACTTATTTCTGAAAAGAGGTACTAAAGAACTTACCGTAAGGGGATGTAATGGAAAACAACTTTTAATTGTTTTCTGAAATGCAACTGAACTTAAAACGCTGTCATTAGCACAGATTTCAAGATACTTATCAAAAGAAAATTTAGTCAAGGCGTCAATTGAGGTCTTAAATTTTGTTTTTTTTGAGCTTTGTATAGAAGATGCTATTAGTTTAAAAATCTGCTCATTTGAATCTAAATATGAAATATCTTCAAAACGCCCTTGAATCTTAGACCACTCATTTCTTGATTCTTGGTTTAGCTTATTTACGTATCTATCAAAGGATTGATGTAAAACAGTAATAAGAACAAAAGGTACCTTCTTTGTTCTAGAAGCCATTTCAGCTAGCTTTTGTAAAATGAAAATATCTTTTTCTTGGCTCAAAGCAGCAGCCTCAAGGCTTTTGCCTAATTCATCAATTACTAATAAAAGACCTGCACCGTCAAGTTTTTCAATTTTATCTATCACCTTTGAGCAGATTTTAAGAACTTTATCACTTTCAATCAAATGATCATCTTCTCTAGCTTGCTCTAAATGAGAATCTACTTCTTTTATCAATCTTGAAAAAGCTTTTGAATCAAAGTTTTCCATACCAGTCTTCAAAGCTTTTAGAATAGAGTATTCTAAACTTTCACGACTCGCAGAAACCAAAGATAAACAAAATCCTTTTTCATTCATGAAAGCCCCTTCTAAAGAGTTGTAGGTTGATTTAGAAGCTTTTTTAAAGATTTCTCTTGCTTGTAAAGTATTAGAATCATTAATATCACCTAAAAGTGACTTTAAAAAAACGACAAAAGCTGATTTGCCTGAACCATAAGGACCGATAATAGACCAAGCTCTAGAACCTAATTCTTGATCTAATGCAGATAAAATTCTCTTAGAAGATGAGACACAGGCTTCCGTTGGAATATAATCTGCAAAGAATGAATCTAATTCAATTTGAACTGACTTGTAAAATCTTGATTTAACTTTATAGATTTCATTTAATTTAGTATTCATTTTATATCACCCGCTTCTAGAGATTGAAGAGACTTTTTATAATACTTAGCTAAAACATCAAACTTACTTATCTCCGATTCTTTGTAAATTTGTCTGAGGGTAGATGTTTCATCAAACTTTATAGCTCCATCGGTTAATTCTTCAATCTTACTTAATTTATAAGCAAAAGAATCTTCATCAATTTTGAAAATCAATCCAGGAGAGCCATTACCATAAAGCAAATCTTCAAAAGACAGAATACTCATTTCTGAACAAGACTTATTCCAATAGTCAAGAATTGCAAAAAGTAAAATTTCATTCGCTAAGGTGAGCTTATCTGATCTTAAAAATCTGTAAACTCCTCTGAGAGAAGATTCTGAGATCAAATCCAACTCTACTAAAGGGCAGTCTAAACTATCTTCTATAGGACCTCTTTTATTAGCTTTCGTCTGGCAATATGTTCTGATAAAAATATCAACATCTTTCACTAAAGTATTTCTGCTAACCTTCACTCCATTTTCTTCAGAATACTTAAGAAGCTCATCTGTCAACTGTTCCTTTGTAAACTCAATCGAATTCAAGTAATTAAAAGCATAATAAAAAGTAGTAGCTTTTTCATGATTAGAAGCTAAAAACCAGTGCAAAAGCCATAAAGTAGCTTGATCTTCTAAATATGGATCCCACCCTGAATCCTTAAACAAACGAGACGTTATTTCTTCTAATTGAAGCCCATCTTCAGACTCGTGAACTAACTGAAAAGCCTGCATCCAATTTTTCATGGAGTAAACCATGTTTTTACCTACACCTAAAATTGCCATTGCAGAATCTTCTTTAAAAATTGATGGGTTTTGTTCTAATGCATCATGAGCTTTTTTAATCCAAGAATACCTACAAACAAAAGTTTCATGACCAGAAAAGCTAAACTTAGGCTTTTTCTTATTTTTGTCTAATAAAAGTGCTCTCATTAAATACCTTATATATGATTATACTAGTTTAATTTATATTTTTTGAGTCCACAAAAAATATCTTACAGAATTAAGATTTACTACACCTCAACCCCAAACCTAAGCCCTCGCAAAAACTTCAAATCCTCCTCAGGCAGCTCCAAATACTTAAAATCAAAAAGCTCTGGCAAATACTCCTCTGGATAAGCCGTTCCCGGCTTAAATTCATTTCTTTTAAGCGTCTTCTCTAAACGCTCCTGAAGTGAATTAATCGCTACATCTAAATGATAAACCGCAAAATCTCGTGTGAGATCTTTCACTCTCATGGTCTCATGCCCGAAGATAGATTCATGGACTTCTCCTCGAAACTCGATGCCTGGCAAATTTCTAAAAATTCGATTTCGAAGGTTATACCTTCCTTTATACTTCTTTGTTGGCGCGACATAAGTCGCGCCTAAACCTGAACTACAAAAAAGTTCACTTGGGTCATATTCCTTCTCATAGACTTTATTTATCCAGCGCGAATACATTCTAAAAAGTCCATAATATTTAGTCTGGATTAAGTCTTGGATATTTGCTCTAAGATGCTGAGACAAATACTCATCACTGTCTATAACTAAAATCCAATCAGCAGTCGTCTCTGAAATCGCTTGATTGCGATGATAACTGTAACCTTTAAAATCGGCTTCTTCAATTAATTTAGCGTTCTGGTATGAACGGATAATCTCTTGTGTAGAATCAGTAGAGCCTGTATCTACTATGATCATCTCATCTACGACATCTGTGCAGGAGTCTAAGGCGACTTTAAGCACTTTTTCATTATTTTTCGTAATCATATTGAGCGCTAAACTCGGTTTTTTAGGGTTGTTAAAAGACTTTAGGTCAAATAATGCCTGTAATTTATTAGATAATTTATGAATTTCCCGTTTAAGTGCCATTTTCTTTATTTTTAGTTTGAAAAATACATGATTTAATATTTTTCACCGTTTCCTTATACAAATTTCTGGAAGAAATGCATGAACATAGGAAGATTAACTGATCTAAGCTATCATAGAGACTTAAGCCATGTCTAAACTACCTCTTACTATTCTAACAAGTATCTTGCTAATTCTTAGCCTTAACTCTTGTTCAAAAAAAGACCCTCCTCCAAAACCACAAAGACCGATCGCTATTAAGTTTGAGGAAGCGAAGTTGATGGATTTAGAGCAATACTTTGAAACGGTAGCCGAGCTTAAGGCGAACCGTGAAATTGTGATTTCAGCTGAGAGAGATGGTCAAGTTCAACAGATTCTAGTAGAAGAAGGACAATGGGTTAATCAAGGGCAGGCACTTGTAAATATTAAAGCGGAAGATACGTTAGCTGACTTAGCAAAAGCAAAAGCAGACTATGATTCATATAAAAAACTCTTTGATGAAGGTGCGATATCTAAGCTTGAGTATTTGACCTATAAAGCTACTTTAGAGAGATTAGAAGCAGATCTAGATAGGCTGCGAATTAAAGCCCTAAGTTCAGGGATAGTCGGGAAAATAGATATTGATCCTGGTGATTTTGTTCGAGTGGGAGATCGAATAATGGATTTGGTGAGCATTAACCCAATGAGGGTCTCCTACAGTGTTCCTGAAAAATTGATCCCATATATAAAACTTGGGCAGACAATAGAACTGCGAACATCCGTTTACCCGAAAGAGGTTTTTCTAGCGAAAGTAGACTTTATCTCTCCTATAGTAAACAAAGAAACTAGAGCCATTCTAGTGCGCGCAAGTTTAGTCTCTAACCCGAAAGATTTAAAACCAAATCAATTCATGAAAGTAAAACAGAAGGTAAAAGACAAAAAAAATGCAATCTTGGTGAGAGAGGAGGCTCTATTCTTAGAGCAAGGTGAAGAGTTTATTTACCTTGCTTCTCCAGCCGAAGAAGAAGGTTTTTATGTCGCAGATAGAAGAGTGGTTAAAACTGGCATCAGAAAACCAGGAATAGTAGAAATAACTGAAGGTATAGAAGCTGATGACCCAATAGTTTATGCTGGTCTATTCAGCATTTATCCAGGAGCAAAGCTCATCCCTTCAGAAGAAGCCGCTAAACAAGGACCTAAGTAATCCATGACCATAAGTGATTTATCGATTAAAAGACCAGTACTCTCAACAGTTTTTTCACTGTTAATCATACTCACAGGTTTAATCTCCTTTGTAAAACTCCCTGTTAGAGAATATCCTGATATAGATGCACCTATCGTTACAGTTACAACTGTTTACCCTGGTGCAAATGCTGATGTGGTCGAAGGTGAAGTTACTGACATCATAGAAGAAGAACTTACAAGTATAGAAGGGATTCGAAGCATAACTTCTACGAGTAGAGATCAGGTAAGCCAAGTCATAGTCGAGTTTAAGCTTAGTAAAGATATAGACATAGGCGCACAGGATGTTAGAGAAAAAATCTCTAGGATAGAGTTTCAGCTACCTGACAACACCGACAAACCTCAAATAGCAAAGGCAGAAGCGGATGCAAGCCCGATTTTATGGGTTATGGTTAAATCTACAGAAAAGGATTTACTAGAATTAGCTGACTATGTAGAAAAGAATATTAAAGATTATTTTCAGACTATAGATGGAGTAAGTAAAGTTATCTTTGGTGGGGAGCGTAGAAAATCAATTCAGATTTTCCTAGACCCTAAGAGACTTAGCTATTATGATCTCACAGTAACAGATTTAGACAGAGCTTTAAAAGCAAATAACATAGAGCTTCCTGGAGGACTTATAGAGTCTGAAAGACAGGAATTTAGTGTTCGCGTCGATGCGACATTAAAAACTATCGAAGCCTACTCAGAAATGATAGTAGCTGAGAAGGGAAGAAATATTATTAAACTAAAAGATATAGCAGAAGTTCGTCTCGGGGCGGAGAATGATAGAGGCTTTGTTCGTTTTAATGGTGAAAGAGGTTTTGGACTTGGGATTGTTAGACAATCTAAAGCTAATACCGTAAAAATTTCAGATGAAGTTCATAAAAGAATCAAAGAGCTTGAAGGAAAAATCTCAGATGATATAAGTTTAAAAGTAGGTTACGATGCTGCTAAATTTATTAGATTTAGTATAGATGATCTTTACAGTACTGTAATTTTCTCTAGCCTTCTCGTTTTATTAATCATCTTTATATTTTTAAGAAATATTAGAAGTACTTTAATTCCCGGTGTCGCCATTCCTGTTAGTTTAATCGGGGTTATGGGTGGGCTTACTATTCTAGGTTTCACGGTAAACCTCATGACCCTTTTAGGTTTAATCATCGCTGTCGGGATAGTAGTCGATGACTCCATCGTCGTTTTAGAAAACATCTACAGAAAGATAGAAGAAGGTTATGATCCTAAACTCGCGGCCAGTGAAGGAACTAAAGAGATTACTCTTGCTGTTATTGCTACCACTCTCGTTTTAATCTCAATATTCCTACCTGTAGGTTTCATGAGTGGAATTACAGGTAGATTACTCTCTGAGTTTGCGTTTTCACTTTGTTTTGCTACTATAATCTCATCTTTTGTAGCGCTTACTTTAGCGCCTATGCTTTGCTCAAAAATACTTCGAGCAAATGCTGATAGAGACACAGCTCAGAAAAATACAATTTTCAGAGGTTTATATAATGCTTCAGAAAACTTTTTCAAATCACTTGAGAACAACTACGCAAGCAGTATCTCTGAGCTTTAAAATCCAAATGGACTATAACCCTTTCTAGTATTATTATTTCCATATTAGTCGCTGTATTTTTATTCCAAAGCAGCCCTAAAGACTTTATACCTAATGAAGATAGAGGATCTTTCCTAACCATCTTACAGACTAGAAGAGGCAGTAATTTAGATTACTTAGATGAGCAAATCCGCAAAGCAGAAAATATTCTTACTAAAATCCCTGAAGTTGAGACTGTAATCTCCGTAGCGGCCTTTGGTAGAGACGCTCCAGGTAAGGTTACTACTGGAATAATTATTAATAGACTTTTAGATTGGGATCAAAGATCCAAAGACGTCTTCGGCATAGCTGGACCTTTATTTGCTAAATTCCAAGAAATCCCAGAAGCTTTCGTCTTACCAATTTTCCCAAAATCAGGTCCTGACAGTGGTTTTGGTTCATTACCGATACAGATAGTCTTAAAAAGTCAAAACATAGAATTTCTTTCTAAGTTTAGTGAAAAGGTTTTAAAAGAAGCCAATAGACTTCCTAGACTGATTTTCTCCAAATCTGACCTTAGCTTTGACAAGCCTGAACTTGATCTAAGAATAAATCGAGACAAGGCAAGAGAACTTGGGATTAGTATGCAAGAGATATCAAGAACTCTAGAGATTCTCTTTTCAGGAGACGATCTTACCGAATTTAATTTAGAAGGTGAGAATTATAAAGTTATCGCAAAACTTCCAAAAAATGAAAAAAATGAAATCAGAAAACTAGGTGAAGTCGGTATTCGCGCAGGATCAGGGATCCTAGTCCCACTCTCTAACTTAATTACGGTTCTTCCTAAGGTGGGAGTAGAAGAATGGAATCATTTCAATAGAAGAAGAGCAGTAACTGTAGAAGCAGCTCCGATTCCAGGAGTTCCTCCGTCAGAGGGCTTAGCTGATTTGGAAGAGCTAATATTTAAAATGATTGATGCTGAGGAGAATTTACCTATAGACTTCGAGGTGGATTACAAAGGCACTTCTAGAGAGGAGAAAGACAGTAACGTCGCACTTTATTATACTTTCCTAATAGCTTTAGTCTTCGCTTATCTCTTTCTAGCAGGTCAATTTGAAAGTTTTAAAAATCCGATAGTCATAATGTCGACAGTGCCTCTAGCTATCACTGGAGCTTTAATTGGAATAGCGTTTTTTAGTTTATTTCCACTTATAACCCAGTTTGCCATAAGTCTTGGGGCGCCCTTCTGGATCCAATTCGTTATCCCACAATTTAAAAACATAAGTATAAATATCTACAGCCAGATCGGAATCATAATGCTAATTGGTATGGCATCAAAAAATGGAATTTTACTAGTAGAGTTTATAGAACAATTAAAAGAAAAAATGCCTCTCCAAGAAGCTATAAAAGAAGCTTGCAGACTAAGATTAAGACCTATACTTATGACAGCATTTTCCACAGTGATTGGCATCATGCCTATTGCTCTAGCTTTAGGCGTAGGCTCTCAATCCCGTCAAAGCCTTGGCGTTGCAATAGTTTCAGGAATGATCTTCTCAACCATTCTTACACTTTATGTCGTACCATGCACTTATGCCATTTTCAATCGAAAGAAAGTTATCACTAAAACTTTAAAGGAACCAAAGGTTGTCCTTTGAAGTAATACTGTCCATTAGGATCCTGTTTTAAATCTTTAGTTTCAATAGCTTTGTCACCATAACGACTTGCTGTGATACTCTTCCAGTTCACTCTTCCATTTGCATTAATTTCTGTATAATGAAGAGTAAAAGCACTACTAGTATTATATGTAGCTAATACTAAATATCCTTCTTCTGTGATTGCTGCCTCTAAATCTACCTTATCAATCGAATCTAGAGTAGCCATAAAACGATCAAAAATACCATAGTTAAATATAGTAGTTTTTAAAGCAGAGATCTTATGATCAAAATCTGCAAAGCTCTGAAGAATCTTTCTAGAATTCATTTCTTCAAGTTCACCATTCGGATCTAACTTAAAGATTTTATCGAAAGACTCATGATCACTATTATAGTGAACTAAATATTTTTGAAAATTATTACCTAGGCTCACATGGATATTTTCATCCTCATCTAAAGCTGAAGCTAAAACATTCGGCACTATCTCTACTTTAGTATCATGCGGAAGATATAAATCATTTCTGATTAAATCATAAATTTCTTCCTTTCTACTTTCTTGTAAAGAATTACCAAATTTATTTTTTTTGAAAAACTTTTTAAGATCTCTTCCTAATCTTTCTCTAGGATTTACATGCCATAGAGCTTTTTTAATATCATATTTTAATTGCGGATCAGAAAGCTCTGGCAATGAATCTAATTCCCAGCCAGTAGTAAATTCTAACTGAGATACCATATCGTCTCTTTCATATCTATTTGACCATGCAGAAATTTTATCCCTAATAGACATTTGTTCGTCTTCTGCTAGTGGTGTATCCCTTTTTTGGTTGACACGTGCAACAATTTCTTCCACTACATAATCTACCGCGAATTCTTTCATGTAGATCTTTTGCACGAGTTAAATTAAGAAGAGCTTAAGAGAGAAAATAAATATTTTAATATGAGGACTCAGGATAAAAGCCCTAGTGAACAATTATAGTAAACCTCCAAAGTTCAATCAATTAAATAAATCCCAATCAATGTTGATTGGGCTACCATTGGTCAATTTTGAACCTTTGAGATCCCCTAAGAATAAGAGTGATATGAAGCTTGCTTATCGGTTTGAGCTTTGGAATAATTTCAATTCATTGAAATTATATTATTAATCCGAACTGGCTACTGCCCCGAAAGCAAGATTTTTATCACCTTATTCTTAGGGAAACTTTGGAGGTTAACTATATTCGTAAAACTAAATTTTATGAACCTATACTTATACATTAATTAGTCTAAACAGTTGAAAGCTTTTATGAGAAATAACGGGCAATATATTATCAAGATAATTGCTCAATGCCATAGCACCAAGTACCATTTAGGATAACTGAAAAAAGAAATGGAGGCTACCATACCAAATTAATTCACAAGCTCAGAAAATCTTAAATGGTTCTACCAAAATCTAAATACCTGCCCAAATGGGCAGGTATTTTTTTAAAATAGGATTAGTGGGAGAAAAGAGAATTTTTATGCGGTTTCTGAGTCAGAGTGAAACATTTTTATCAATTCAGCAGTAGTAGGAGGCTTAGCACCAACACTTCCTGTTGAATTATCAAGAGTAGTATTTCTTGCTTTTATGGCTTGAATATGCTCTTGAGGGGTAACAGTAGATAAATTTGTAAGCCTTTCCTCTAAAGCCTGATCAAATTCTGGACCTTTAAGAACTAAAATACCTGAATCTGGTTTTTGTTTGGACTTTGCTTGCTTTTCAAGTCTTTCATAACCTTTAATAGTGTTTAAATCTTTGAGTTGCTCATCGATAGGATGACCAGTTACTGGTCTAAATCTTGTTTCGGCATTTATTACATTATTGGAGCCACCAGTTATAACCTTTAAATCCGGTTTAGTTGTAAAATTTTGTGCCTTAAGCATCCCAGCAGTAACAGGTACGCCCGTTCCAGTTACTCCTGATGCACTTTCAGTACTTCTATCATTTTTTACATGCTGAGGATTTTCATTAGATTGACCACTTATCTTTCCTGTACCATTAGCACCACCTACTTGAAGCTTGCCTCTTCCTGAATTAAAATTATTTTCACCTACTCTACCATCATTCATTACTTCGTTATCCCTTTGATGATATAAAGATTAGTGGTTATAAGATTTGACATAATTTTTTAACCTCTCCTTAACTTTTTTCCCAAATTTCTTTATATTTCCACTTCTTTGTAGATGAAACCTAAAAAAACTAAGTAAATTTAATCTTAGCATGCAATTGTTAAGAAAAGATTAAGGAGTGTAAATTTTCGTAAATTAAGTCCTAAAAGCTACTTTTCTGTGCCGCAAGCTCTGAGATAGCCTCTAAATGCAAGTCCATAGTATCAGTAAAACCAGCGACTAAATAATCCCAGCCTTTAAACTCATCATCACTAAAAATACTCATATCCATCGCCCTCATAGCCAAAGATCTATACAAAGAAGCAAAAGACCTATGACTACCGATAGCAGAATCTAGTTGTTGCTCTTCCGCAGACTTTTCTTCTTTCTTTGCTTCTTCTTCAAGCATTTCTTCTAAATTTATGACTTCATCTGCATGAACATCTTCTGTTTCTAAATCTATAAAAAGATTCTTTTTTTGATAATCTGCAGCAATAACACCACTTTCAACTTGATTTAATTCCATTTATTACACCCACATTGAATAGACTTTGCTTAAATTTTTCATTTTTCAGCAAATCCTAAAACTAACACACATATTAAATTAAACAAATTAGAGTTAAAAATTGATTAAAGAAGAGAGTCAGGTAGAATTTATATATATGTCCCGGACTTATAGAGATCCAATCCACAGTGAAATTAACCTTGATTCTAATAATGAGATAGAAAAACTCCTTATCGATCTTATAGATAGCCGTGAAATGCAGAGATTAAGATGGATTAGACAGCTAGGAACTGGTTGGTTTACTTATCATGGTGCTGAAGCATCTAGGTTCCAACACAGCATAGGAACTATGCATGTAGCGAGGAAAATGTTTAAGCATTTAGAAGATAAAATCGAAGCATCTGAAGAAGAGATAGAAGAGTTTCGCTTACTCGTTTTAGTGGCTGCACTATTACATGATTTAGGGCATGGACCTTTTAGTCACAGCTGTGAAGATATTTTAGATGTTAAACACGAATTCTTCACTCATAAAATCATTTTAGATAAAAGAACAGAAGTAAATCAAATTTTAGGCAAACACTCATCTAAGCTTGCAGAAAAGGTTTCAGCAGTTCTCAAGAAAACTTATCCTGTGAAATTCTTATCCAGTATAGTAAGCGGACAGATTGACTGTGATCGTTTTGACTATTTACTAAGAGACAGTCACTTCACTGGTACAAACTATGGGAACTTTGATCTAGAAAGAGTTATTAGCAGTATCACTTTAAATAATGAACACGACTGTCTTTCAGTCTTTGAAGGTAAAGGCACACTTGCAGTGGAAGACTATCTCTATGCTAGATACTCGATGTACCTTCAGGTTTACCTCCATAAAAAGTGCATAGCTAGTGACATTATGTTCAAAAAACTCTTCGAAAGAGTAAAATTACTACTTAAAAGTAAGAAGATCGCTTTCTTAGAGCAGCCGATGTTTAACTGGCTTAGCAAACAAGGAAATATGGATACTTTAGATTTTATTGAAATCGATGATTCTATGGTCTGGCATCATATTAAGCACTGGGCACGTGAAAAGGATACGGTTTTAAGAGATCTTTCTAATAGATTTCTCCATAGAAAACTCTTCAAAGCTACAAAATATGAAACAGACGAAGAATTTAATAAGCTTAAAGAAGAAAAACTTAAATACCTAAAATCTAAGGATCTTAATCCTGAATACTATTTAGATAAAATTACAGTAGCATCACGCCCATATAGCTTCTATAACCCTGACACCACAGATTTTTATAAAGCTATCTTTGTAGAAAACAAAAAATCAGCTAGTGGTTTAAAAGAGATTTCTGAACTGTCACATATCGTCAAAACCATGATTGATCATGACTTTAGGACTAGGTATTTGATTAGTATTTAGGCATTCATAAGCCTATATCTGCTAAAATAGTGCAAATGAAAAGAGTTTACTATGAAGTAGATGCAGATTTAAGCCTTATCCAAGCGAAAAAGGTAGCTGTAATAGGTTATGGTTCACAAGGACACGCTCACGCACTTAACCTTGAAGAAAGTGGCGTAGACGTTCGTATCGGCTTGTATGAAGGTTCTAAAAGCTGGGCTAAAGCTGAAAAAGATGGCTTAAAAGTTAAAACAGTAGCTGAAGCTTCTAAAGAAGCTGATGTAATCATGATTTTACTTCCAGATGAGAAGCACGCTGAAGTTTATAATTCTGAAATCAAACCACACCTTACTGAAGGTAAAACACTAATGGTAGCTCACGGTTTTTCCTTACACTTTAACCAAATCATCGCTCCGAAGAACGTAGATGTAATCATGGTAGCACCTAAAGGTCCTGGACATAGAGTAAGAATCGTCTATGAACAAGGATTTGGAGTTCCTGCATTAATCGCAGTTTACCAAGACATAACTGGTTCTGCTAAAGACTTAGCTCTTTCTTACGCTAAAGGTGTAGGTGGAACTAGAGCTGGAGTTTTCGAGACTTCATTTAAAGAAGAAACTGAAACTGACCTTTTCGGTGAACAAGCTGTTCTTTGTGGTGGTCTTTCTGAACTTATTAAAGCTGGTTTCGAAACTTTAGTAGAAGCTGGTTACTCAGAAGAAATGGCTTACTTTGAGTGCTTACACGAAGTTAAGTTAATAGTAGATCTAATCTATGAAGGTGGCTTAGCGAAGATGAGAGATAGTATCTCTAACACAGCAGAGTACGGAGATTATGTATCTGGACCTAGAGTCATAGACTCTTCTGTAAAAGAACGTATGAAAGCTGTTCTTAAAGATATCCAAGACGGAAGATTTGCTCGTGACTGGATCTTAGAGAACAACGCTAACCAAGCAAGCTTCAAAGCTATCAGAGCAAACGAAAAAGTACACCCTATCGAATCTGTAGGTCAAGCTTTAAGAGGTCAAATGGACTTTCAAGCTCATAAAAGACCAGAAGTTGTTGGTCAATAGTAGTTATTTCAAGCAATATGCTTGAATAAGCAAAAGTAATAGATAAGAAGGAAAAGAGCAGCCATTAAGGCTGCTCTTTTTTGTGTGGTGTGTTGTGGGCGACAAAATTATTATGGCAAAAGATTTAATGCAATATTAGGATCTGCGATCTGAGAATCTGGAAGAATATTAGCGTAAAGATCCAAAGTATCTTTTGTAAGTTGTTCAATAGTATCAGCATTAGTAGTTAAAGTTGTTAGCTCACCAATTTGAGAGTCAATTAAAGCCTGCATCCCATCAAGATTTGAGATCATCTGATCGATACTATAAATATCTTCATAAGTTCCTAAATTGGTTTGTCCACCGAGTGAAGCAGTAGTCATGGATACTGAAATATCAGCAAGAGATGTAAAAGTCCCCGCACCTAAAGTACCTGCTTGCTGAGAATAAATATTAAGTTCAAGACCATTACCAGTAACTAAAGATGAAGGATTTTCATCATATGGATTTAATAAAGAGCCATCACTAGTAAAATTATATAAACTTACATAACCTGCTTGTTCATTAGAAAAAGCATCAAGACCTCTAATAACACCTACTGCTAAATCATCACCTAATAAAGAAACATCTGAGCCAAAGAATGAAAGACCATCACCAGCAACAGAAGGAACCACACTATCTAAAATAGTTCCAGAATTAATATCATATAAATAGGCAATACCAGAGTTACCATTAAATCTAGCGTCACCTACCGCAAGCTTATCCCCATCTAAGTCTATAGAATTTCCGAATTTGACTGAACCAGGAGGAGCAGTAATAGTTCGCGATAAAGCTTCAAAACCTAAACCCTCACTGATATCATAAATCTGAATATCCTGACCATTAACATTACTAATAGCGATATTAGTACCTGAGATATCTACCTGAGAGTCAGCAGTAAGATTTAAACCTGAAATAGTTGCAATAGTCGGAGATACGCCAGATATACTGAGATCTACAACTTTTATATTACCATTATCAGTATCACCAACTATTAAATTAGAGCCATCCAGAGCCATCGTTACACCGAAGTTTCCAGTAACACCGACAGTATTACCAAGACGCCCATCAAAATTACCATCATTATCAGTAAATCTAATAGTAGGATAATTTTCATTTCCCCATGCAATATATTCATCAGTCATGGTAAGTGATGTAACATTAAAACCATTGCCTAAAGTTCCTATGGGGTTGCCATTATTTAATAAATCAAAGAATTTAACCCCTGTAGCAGTACCAATTGCAAGAGTATCTCCAGCCATAGCAATAGGATTAACAGCATCATAACCCTGAATAGTAGTAACTAAGTTACCACTTAATCGATCATAAATATTAACTGCTCCAACTTTATCATCAATATATGGACTTGAATCGTAACCTGGAGTACCAACAGCAATATATCTACTAGTCATGACGACTTCTTCACCAAAGTTATCTTCATTTACAGTAGTACTTCCATCATTAATTAAATCAATAACTTCTATATCATGAAGATAGTCTATTTGCTGATTTTTACGAACAACTGCTAATGAGCCATTATAAACATCAAATTCTGCATCGTCCCTATATGTTCTTTGCATTTCTATAGGGCCTTCTTCTAAATTTTCACTGGTAATATCATAAGCCAAGATCCTAGGGTTTAAAAGATCAGTACCTGCTACTGAAATATACAAAATATTACCATCAATCACATAATTAGATCTTTTCTCAAAACCAAAGTGATTAATAGTCATAGCTAAAGAACCGTCAGAGATATTAAATATTCTGTCCTCAGTACCTGCTGCGATAATAGCTTGAGTTCCATCATTACTAAACTCTACATTCTGACCAAAATCAATACCGTCATTATCAGCTTTTAATTCAAATCTTCTACCTAAAGTACCGTTATTCAAATCATAGATTTGAGCAAATCCATCACCATTAGAGTATGAACCACCTACTATTAATTGATCACCATTAATAGCTACATCAGCACCACCACTACCATTTACTGGAGTGTTGTTATATGAAAAATCATAATCAGCTTTAGCTAAATCAGCACCTGTATCTGTTAAGTCCCAAACAAGTAATTCTTGTGAATTATCAGCTCCACCATCTGTATAAGCCACAGCATAACCATTTGAAATTTCAACCTGAATAGGTGAACTTGGATCCCAGGCTGCTCCGGTTGTATCTAAAAGTTGAGTTACAGTACCTAGACCCCCCATAGGAGAAAAACCATCGACTAAAACTACTCCACCACTTTGATCCACTCCAGCCTCTTCACTAGCTACAATAATTTGATCATTTTCATTAATCGCTATATTAGATCCTAGAACATCTTTACCTAACCGATCATCTGTAATATTTACAACAAGGGAACCATTAGTCCTATCATAAATCCTAATACCTAATGTAGCTATCTCTATATCTTCTTGAATATATTCATTATAACCCTCTACTATATAATTATCATTGATCGCAACCCCGTAATCACCATCGTTACCTATCTCATTTAAAGTACCAAAAGTTGTATTCTTGACAAATCTATAATTATCATTATTTACAGTAGTACTTCCATCATTAATTAAATCAATAACTTCTATATCATGAAGATAGTCTATTTGCTGATTTTTACGAACAACTGCTAATGAGCCATTATAAACATCAAATTCTGCATCGTCCCTATATGTTCTTTGCATTTCTATAGGGCCTTCTTCTAAATTTTCACTGGTAATATCATAAGCCAAGATCCTAGGGTTTAAAAGATCAGTACCTGCTACTGAAATATACAAAATATTACCATCAATCACATAATTAGATCTTTTCTCAAAACCAAAGTGATTAATAGTCATAGCTAAAGAACCGTCAGAGATATTAAATATTCTGTCCTCAGTACCTGCTGCGATAATAGCTTGAGTTCCATCATTACTAAACTCTACATTCTGACCAAAATCAATACCGTCATTATCAGCTTTTAATTCAAATCTTCTACCTAAAGTACCGTTATTCAAATCATAGATTTGAGCAAATCCATCACCATTAGAGTATGAACCACCTACTATTAATTGATCACCATTAATAGCTACATCAGCACCACCACTACCATTTACTGGAGTGTTGTTATATGAAAAATCATAATCAGCTTTAGCTAAATCAGCACCTGTATCTGTTAAGTCCCAAACAAGTAATTCTTGTGAATTATCAGCTCCACCATCTGTATAAGCCACAGCATAACCATTTGAAATTTCAACCTGAATAGGTGAACTTGGATCCCAGGCTGCTCCGGTTGTATCTAAAAGTTGAGTTACAGTACCTAGACCCCCCATAGGAGAAAAACCATCGACTAAAACTACTCCACCACTTTGATCCACTCCAGCCTCTTCACTAGCTACAATAATTTGATCATTTTCATTAATCGCTATATTAGATCCTAGAACATCTTTACCTAACCGATCATCTGTAATATTTACAACAAGGGAACCATTAGTCCTATCATAAATCCTAATACCTAATGTAGCTATCTCTATATCTTCTTGAATATATTCATTATAACCCTCTACTATATAATTATCATTGATCGCAACCCCGTAATCACCATCGTTACCTATCTCATTTAAAGTACCAAAAGTTGTATTCTTGACAAATCTATAATTATCATTGATCGCAACCCCCTGACCAGTAGGTCCATAAATAGCATCAGAGATGCTTAAACTACCTGCACCAGGTAAAGCTGGTGGTGGAGCCACTGTTCCTGTCTCTGTATTTCTAAAATCAAGACTTAGTGTAGAAACATCAATATCTTTTAAAGTTGAGATTTCAAAATTTCCATCAAATAACTTTTTATTCTTATACTCAGTTTTCGAGATAATCTCTTCGATTTCACTAACAAATGCATTAATATCCTCTTGTGCCTGGTCTAGATTTGTAATATTTCCATCTATAGAGTCTTGAACTATTGATTGAATACTTTGTAATTTAGATTTAATCTCTGTTAGACTGTTGGAAGCACCAATCATACTATCTAAGGTTGAACTTAATTGCTTATTAACCACATGGGCAGTTCTGAAATCACGCTTTGCATTATTATAAGCAGCTACATTACCACCTACTCGTTGAATGTCCTTACGGTTTGTATCTTTCTCAACGATTCTTTGTTCTAATTCAGATGCTTGCTTGGTAAAAGCACTATTTGCTAGTTGTGTTGGGCTTATACCAAAATTGCCTACTCCCATAAATCCCCCCGGAGTTTAAAATAGAAATTCACACTTACTATCTACCACAAAAGTACGAGTTACTAACTATCATCTTCATTATATTGATCCGCAATACATACTGCTAGCTTCCCTTGCACTTGTCCACTAACCCCTAAAAACTTGAGTTGGTTTGCTATCCAGATCTCGGCCTTATCATCATAACCAGAATCCATTTTTATAATATCTCCCACCTTTAAATGCGTGGCGTCATACATACTAAACTCTCCTCGAGCAAGAACAATACGTACAGGCAAACTAGTTCCAGATAGTTTATTAATAATATGATCTTTAGTGTCATTCGTATCAACAGATTGAGTATTGAATGATGATTGACGTGTTAACTGACTGATTACCCCCTCTAAAGCCGAGTGAGGAATACATATAGTAATTAATCCTAAATATGAGCCGATCTCAACATTTATAGTAATCACTGCTACGATATCCGTGATCGGAGCAATCTGGATGTTAGTAGTTGAAGTCTCCAAAGAGTTTAATTCAACCGCACCGATGTTTTTTACTACATTCTGCCAACCTTCTGGTAAGTGATAGAGGATTCTTTTTAAAATATCTTTTGTAATACCATACTCAACTTCACTCAGTTCGTCTCTGACACTAGATACACCCATACCACCTAAAAGACGGTCAAGAATAGAACCGACTAAATGCTTTTCAATACTAAAACTCAACTGAGTTAGAAAAGGTTGCATGTTAATAATACCAGTGTAGAGATCCTCAGACATAGTCGCAAGAAAGTCACCATAAGTAACCTGTTGCACATTCGCTACACTAAGTTCACAGTTAATACGTAATAAAGAGTTTAAGGATAGAGTTACTTCCTTACAAAAGATCTCATGGATATTACCGATTACCTTTAAATGTTCTTTGTTGAACTTATCTGGGTTTCTAAAGTTATACTCTTTAATCTTCGGAGCCGATTCAGGTCCGATCGGAGGTAATTCGGGTATATCACGTACCCGTGGTCCAGGAATT
This sequence comes from uncultured Candidatus Melainabacteria bacterium, assembly GCA_937927525.1. Classification (GTDB taxonomy): domain Bacteria; phylum Cyanobacteriota; class Vampirovibrionia; order LMEP-6097; family LMEP-6097; genus DT-14. The sequence goes on along the minus strand of CALBDR010000109.1, from coordinate 27,060 downwards.
ATTTTTTTACTGTCGCGATTATACTTCTGCATCCTCTCCTACTACTGAACAATGAAATCTGTGAAGTAAAGATCAAAGATCTTAAATTCGCCGTGCATAACATGATTCAAATTCTCTTTTAATTCCATCTTTAAAGCTAACTTGTTTTCAAAACCAATTACTTCTTCTGCCTTTTTACGAGATAAAGTAGTAATAATCACATCCTTAATAGCTGGAACTACAGGGTGAAGATCATGTTCTATACGCATATCGAATCCATGCTGTTCTTCTGGAGATAATGAAGCAAACTCCTCAAAATCCTCTGAGTATAATTTTGCCGTGATCGAAACTTTTAAAAACCTACTACCAGAAAGATCAGATAAGTTAACAACGAAGTCCCCAAGTGGGTGAATAGGTAAATGATCGTGGTCATTTGGCTCCCTATGTTCTTCGATTGTTTGGTTAACGGTTATCATCTTTGGTACCAGTTTAAAAGCGAGAATCACACCACCGAATGCAGCGATGAACACGAAAAATATGATTAGAACCATATTTGGTGCGCCCGAACTAACTACTGTTGTTGAACCTTGATCTTCTGCCATAGCGTTTACAATATTCCCGTAATAGCTTATTTATAGTTTTGAACTACTAGTCCATATATACTATTTGGTAAATTTTCAGCTAAGAAATCTAGATCACTGCCATTAGTTATAGCTTCTCTAATCTGGGTGGAAGATACGTCATAATAAGGACTTTGGAGGAAGTGGGCTTTTTTTAGCATGTCTGTAGTTTTCTCCTTATGGGCTTTGCCCGAAGATAAGTTTTCACTTTTTGCGGCGTGTTCAGGTTCGCCCAACTCAACTTCACGCCGCCTTAAAACTATAAATTCTAAATTCTCGATAAGGTATTCAGAATTTTTCCATTTATCTAGAGAGTAATAATTATCCTCACCCATAATCCAGAACAATTCAGCATCTGGATATTTAGCTTTATAGTAATCGACTGTTTGGTAAGAATATGACGGAGCTGAGCGTTTCAGTTCTATATCTATTGCTTTGAAGTTTAAGTCTACGTATTCTTTTTCTGATAGGGCTGTTTTTAAAATTTCAAAGCGTTGTTGCGCGGCTTTGCCGCGCTCATCTATAAACATATCCGGCGATTCATCGCCCTGTATAACCTTAAAAGGCGACTGCTTTGCGAGAATAAAATGCACTTCATCTAGCTCGAGGGCAAGCTTTGCTTGCTTTGCTATAGCTAAGTGACCATTATGAATTGGATCAAAAGATCCTCCGAAGAGTGCTAGTTTCATTGACTTTTAGGATAAGGATTCAGCATAATCTTCCACCATGGTCTTTCGGGTAAAGGACTCTTCCCTTTTTTCACTCTTATAATATTTTGTTCTTTGTCTATATCCTTCGTAAGGACATAAATAGGATATAGCATCGGCGAAACTGCTATTGGCAAAATAATAATTGCCCAAAGATCACTAATATGAAAACTAAACGTAACCTGCATTATAGTGAAGAATCTCCTTTTTCAATAGTGTTTTGAGCAACACCTATGATATTAGATCCGTAAGCTACTAAAATTACCGACAATAATAACTTAATCAGTACAAAAGCAGTAAAATTGGTCAAACTAACTGGCTCTAAAAATAATTTTAACATCATAGAACCAAAGGGAACAGTTAGTGCAATACCAAAACTTCTTATAGATTCAGCCTTAAACTTAGTCGCTTCAAATAAATACTCATGCTTCACCCTAATAATTTTCACAAAATAGCTCAAAATATTTTAGGGGTCAAAATTCCGCAGATTACCTTATCTGCCCACTCCCCTCAATAATATATTTATAAGTACAAAGCTCTTTAGCCCCTATAGGTCCACGCACATAACCAGTGCTGGTACTGATTCCCATCTCTGCTCCGAAACCAAATTCTTCACCATCAGTAAAACGAGTACTGGCATTTACATAAACACACGCAGAGTTTACAGTAGCTGTAAAGATATCAGCTCTTTCAATATCCTCTGTCACAATAGCTTCTGAATGATTATTAGAATATTTATTAATATGATTAATCGCTTCATCTAAACTCTCAACTGTTTTAATTGAAACTTTAAGATCTAAATACTCTGTCCCCCAATCTTCTTCCGCAGCAAGTTCTGTAAATGGATATTGAGTATGAATATCCTGGTCAGCGACTATCTCAACACCTTCTTTAATAAGTCTCTCTACTAAAGAAGGAAGAACTTCATTTTTTACAGCTTCATGGATTAAAATACTTTCACAAGCATTACAGACACTTGGTCTATGAACCTTAGCATTCAGTGCAATCTCCACAGCCTTATCTACGTCAGCTTCAGCATCGATATAAACATGACAGTTTCCACCACCAGCTCCTAAAACAGGAACTAGAGAATTTTCAGTAATAAACTTTTTAAGTGTCTCACCACCACGAGGAATAATAAGACTAATCTCGTCTCTTGCTCTTAGCATCAGCTTTGCACTTTCACGTGATTTATCTTTTAGGTACTGAATAGCCTCTACAGGAAAGTCACTTTGTTTAAGTGCTCTTTCGATAACATCCATAATCGCGTTATTAGTGAACCAAGTCTGTTTACTACCTCTTAAGACACAAGCATTTCCTGACTTTATCGCTAAAGCGACAGCATCTGTTGTAACATTAGGACGTGCTTCGTAAATAATTCCGATAACACCGATAGGAACAGTCACTTTGTTAATCTTCATTCCATTAGGGTGTCTCCAACCTTCTAAAACTCTATTAACTGGATCAGGACTGTTTATAACCTTGCGGATTCCCTGAGCCATCGCAGAGATACGTCCATGGTCTAAAGTCATTCTATCTTTTAGGGCTTTGCTGAGATTTGCGTTTTCAGGAGAATTTAAGTCTTCCTGGTTAGCTTCTAATATATAATTAGTAGATTCAAGTAATTCTCTTTCTATTAGCTCTAATGCTGTATTTTTAGCAGCAGTAGAAATAGAACTTAAAATAACGCTTACATTTTTAGCAGATCTGATTTGATCAGTAATTTCTGCTTCCATACTAGAAAATTCAGTATTCATGGGCTTAATTATAGCAATTGCATTACATATATTACTGCTCTTAACCAGAGCTTAATAGTAATAGTTTATATAGCCTATATGCTCAACAGTCCAGAGGAAAAAATACTTAATGGTCTTTTAGATGCTGTTAGTGAAAGACAGCAAATATTAGCAAATAATATCTCTGGCGCACGCGTTGAAGGTTATCAAGGACGTGATATCGACTTCAACATAGTTATGAGCGATTTAAGAAGTGGTAACCCCATAGATAAAAGCACTATGTTAAGTAAAGCAACAGTTAAATACGATGGTGCACCAATAAGTTTAGAAGACGAAATGTCGAAAATGTACAAGAACCATGTGACCTATGTCCTATTAACTAGAATTAATGGACATATTTATCAACATATGGAAGAAGCTACACAAGCAGCGAGGGCAGGATAATATGGGCGGAATGTTTGAAATTCTCGATACAGCGAGTAATTCTCTTAAGACAGAAAGAGAGGTAATGTCATACGCAGCGCAAAACGTCGCAAACATGTATACACCAGGTTATAAAGCTAAAACACCAGTTTTAGCAGCCAGAGGAAGAAATCAAAGTTTTTCTGAAATGGTGGAAAACTTAGCAGAAGGGCGTGAGCTTGGTTTAAATTCAGTGATGTTAAATAAAAATCCTGGTGCAGGAACGATGGTTGCTGCAGTAGAAGTGGATTATTCAGAAGGTTCTAAGTTATATCTTCCAAATCACCCACTAGCAGATAATGATGGCTATGTAGAAAGCTCGAATGTAAATGCCCCAGGTGAATCGATTAAAATGCTAAAAGCAGTTAGTTCATATAAAGCGATACTCTCAGTCGTAGAGATGGTGAAAGCAGCTTCTAAAGAAGCTCTCAATATGACCAAAAATGCTTAATTAAAATTTTACTACGTAAATTACTATGTTAACCCCGGCGGAGCCGGGGTTTGTTTTTATACAAAAAAGTTATGTATTTAAGAATAATTCTTCAAATTCTAGGGAATCTTCTAATTCATCTATTTTTATAAATTGGATTTGAAAGCCTTTATAATCAAGAATCTCATTTATAGTTTCATTAATGACAAAACAATTTTGGGTTTTCGGGTAAGCTCTTAAAAATTTTTCAAATGCCTTAGGAACTTCTGCTTTTTTAAGTTTAGATTTAACTTCAATAATATTAATTTCTCTATTTTTCAAATAAATAAAATCAATTTCTTCACCAGATTTAGTTCTCCAAAACCTTAATTCAGAATTATTTGGTGAATTGGTTTTTATATAATTATGCACATAAGTTTCATGAAGTAAGCCTTTATCATTACGTTTAATGATAGACGAGAAGTCACTTAATATCGAATTGCGAATCCCGTTATCATACAAATAGTATTTTTTGGATTTTTTAAGTTCATTACTTAGGTTTCCTGAAAAACTATTCAAACTATATAAAACAAAAGTATTTTCAAGCAAAGAAATATAATTATCTACTGTCTTATTATCAACCATCAAATCCCTTGCAAGAGAGCTTAATGAAACGATTTGTCCTTGTGCTTCAGCAAGAAAATATAAAAGCTTATTAAAAGCACTTATACTTTCTTCTCTAATCAAACCTTTTATATCTTTAAGAATATAAGTTGAGAGTAAATTATTTAATAAATCAATTTTCCCCTGATTATTTTTCTGCTTATATAGTCCAGGTAAAGCTCCATAGATAAGATAGTTACTAAATGAACTATCTACTTGCTTAAATTCATTATATGTTAAAGGATAAATAGTTTTCTGTAGCTTCCTTCCAGCAAGGCTTTCTTTTAAATGCTTATGAATCTCTAAAGATGAGGAACCAGATGCAATAATTTTGATTTTAATTTTTCTATCATCATAAATAGCTTTGAAAAACTTAGAAGCATTATCAAAATATTGAAATTCATCTATAAATAACAAATCAACATCCTGGGTAATTTCCTCATATAAATCAACTAAATCTTGGTTAAAAAAACGACTATCCTTAGGTATTTCAAGATTAAAATACTTCACTCTTAACTTCATTTTTACAGCATATTCTTCTAACTCATTTAGTAAAAATGTCTTACCGACTTGCCTTGCACCGATTAAAATTAAAATCTCAGGTTCTTTCAGGGAATCTTTTAGTAAGTCGAAGATTTCTCTTTTGATAACCATATTTACTATTTTGGAGTAAAGTGGCAAAAAAGTCAATTTATTACCATTTCAGAAATTTCGTTCATAATAATCACAAGCTACTTTATTTAACTAATAAGCCACTTATTAAATTCTTTTTGCGACCAAGGAAAATGCATAGGGTTATGAAAAGTCCAATCAAAATCTTTAGTCTCAGCTGAAATAATTTCAGCAAACTTAAGAGCCTCTTCTTTATCTACAAAGAAATCAGAATTAGAAACAGTCATATGGATATTAAAGTCTTGTAGAGCCTGATAGGTATTAGACTCTAATAAATTCCACGAATCATAAAAATCAACCATATTAGTAAAAGCTTTTTCAGGAGTAGTATAAGCAGAGATATGCATAGCAGATAAAATCCAAAACATATCAAAGATATTTTTTAAAGGTTCAGGCAAAAACCTAGATTTCAATTTAAAATCAGACAAAAGGTCTGAAACAGAATATTTAAAAGGTGTATGAGCTTTAATCATTAGAGAAGCTATTCCTGAAGCAGACTTTAGCGAACTTAGGACTTGATCTTTAGTTAAAACCGGCATTTGTACTAAAACAATTTTTGATTTTTTCAAATTCTCCAATAAAAACTGATCCTGAGCAGATTTATTTTCAGAGAGTGTTAAACACTTTAATATTTCGACAAGCTTCATAGCTCCCATAGAGTGAGCAACTATAATATTTTGCAAATCATTTTTATTAATACTTAAATGAAAATACTCATAGAGTCTATATTTTGACTCATCTATTAATGAAAAAAAGCCTTGATGGTACTCTGCAAAATAATCTAAAAAAAAAGTTTTAAATCCCAGCTCTTCAAATTCTATGAATTGATCTAACCAATTTAATTTACTGGAACCTGCACCAGGAATAATAAGAATTCTTTTCATCTAATACAGATAAATTATGCCACAAAATGAGAAAGGAGCCCTGGATAGGGGCTCCTTGAGAGTTTCAGGAGGAGAAAACTTCTCAAAAGAATAAACTTAAGCAAAATCTAAAGTGCCATTTATCTTATTTAAGTCTACTTTTATCCAAATATCATCTTAAGAATACAAACCACTGAATGCACCATGATTATGAAAACTTGGAACTGAATATGGATTTACTGAAGCAAAATGATTTTGAACATTAAAATTAAGCCCACCATTTGGATTTAATGGAGTAGAGTTGACTTGGTTATAACCTACAATGCCTGCTGCACCATATAAAGAAGGACTACTAATACCTTGCCATGACTCTCTGGCAACATCACCTAAACCACCGCCACCAACAGCTTGGTTTATATAACTAACACCACCATATAAGCCACTATAAAAATTTGACCATGAATCTCTATGTGGTCCCACTGTGCTCGCTGGAGATGATGCCGACCAACCTCCTGTTGGAGTTTGCCTTACAGCATAACCACTTCTGCTTACACGATTTGGAGAATAATAACTATTACTGAATAAATTGTTCACTGAATAACCACCTAGATTAGCATTATTTGAACTATAGCTAGGGAAAGAACTATTACTATATCCCGTACTCTGTGTGGTAGGCATATAGCTTAAATTCTGTGATTGATTGAAATAAGGATCATATGTACTTCTAGCAACATCTCCTAGACCACCACCTCCTACAGCTTGGTTTATATAACTAACACCACCATATAAGCCACTATAAAAATTTGACCATGAATCTCTATGTGGTCCCACTGTGCTCGCTGGAGATGATGCCGACCAACCTCCTGTTGGAGTTTGCCTTACAGCATAACCACTTCTACTTACCCTACTAGGGAAATTATGAATTCCTAAAAATACCATTGTTCTATCTCCTTTCTGATCTCTCGATTTCTCTCTTTAAGTTGAAGCCTCCCAGCTTCTGTTTCTCTCTCTGTAACTATATAAAGAGATCTTTAGGGAAATATTATATGTATTACCTTTTATCCATAAGGTTTTCAGATATTTTTTCTTCTAAAAACCTGACTTAGAAAGAAATATAAAAACAAAAAATCTCATGACCCTTATGACCACAAGATTCTGCTAACCATTTCTTAACTTATTTTTAGATTTTAAGTATAAAGACCACCACCATATAATCTCTGCTCAATAGCTGCCTTACCATAATCTCTCATAATTGCTGTTCTCTGGAACGCAGGTCCCCTAGCCTGAACTTGAGGTAAAGTACTGGCAAATTGATTTGTAGGTGTATAGCGACCAGTATGTGCATGTGCATTAGGATTATAACTAGGTTGACCGTAAGTAACTGTCTTATGACTGTTACCAGAACTAGCTGCAATAATTCCACCGACTAAAGCCATTACGCCTAGAATCATACCGAACATATCTTTCATATTATTCTCTTCATCATCAACTGCATTACGAATGGCTTCAGCGTCTTCTACATCATCTTCTGTCTTTGCCTTTGCCTCTTTAATATCAGCTGCATCATGACCAAATATTTTAAAGGCTGCTTTTACTCCTGCTTCTACTTTCTCTTCATCTTCTTTATCACCTAAGTGCATATGGTAACTTGTCTTACCGTTTAACTTATCTACATCATATTCATTGCCATTGGATAATTTAATATTGCCATCTGAGTCTTTCTCCAGAAGAGTATATTCATCATCACCAGTTTTTTCTACAAACTCACCATTGTCAGTTATATATAAATCATCAACTCTTGTATCACCCTTATAGGCATTAATTAAAGATGTTTTTGCTTTTAAGGTTCTTACTTTATCACCATCTTCATTCAATAACTCTGCATCAGATTTCAACTCAGTCTTATCATAATATTTAGTTGCACGAACTTCTACATCATCTTCATACTCACCAGATTCCCTTAAAATATCTTCCATTGCACGAGAAACATACTCCTCGTCTGACATATCACTACTACTAGGCTTTGTAGCTAAAATATCTTCTGCCATCTGATTAATCTTCTCTCCACGAGCTGGATCACCAACTTTAGCATTACCTTCTTTTACCTCTTTTAAAAAGCCATCTATTTCTTTACGAAGCTTACCATTATCATTTTTTAATTCATCAACATACTTATCTTTTACTTTATCTAAACCCTCTGAACCACTGGTAGATGAAGTTGATGAGCTACCTTCAATAGATTTAATTTCATCCCCACCTTCGATACCCTCATTTTTAAGCATTGTTTTAATATTGGAAATTGCATCTGATTCACTTACACCATCGTTCACCATTTCTTTGTAAATCTTTTTCAAAGTAGCATTTTCTATCTTGCCATCTGAATCGATATTACCGATTGAGTCTTCAATATCACTTTTATTCTCATCAATTAATACCGAACCGACTACGCTTGAAACTTCTTTCCATTCATTATCTCTCTCTTTAGCTTCACTAAAATCTGTATTCTTTAATGCACGGCTAGTGACATCGGCACCAAATTCTTCTTTAGAGTAGGCTATTGCCTCACTTAAAGCATCTGAATCCTCTAAACTCTCAAATAAATCCTCTAACTTATCCGCTTTCTCCGAATCAGAACCAGTAATATTGTCATCTATATATTTATCCAATTTCTGATCTTTAAATATATAATTATCTACCTGATTAGCTTCAGAACTAGTATCAAGAACTGTGTCTGTGAAATTAAATATGGATAAGTCGAATGACATTTATATACTACCTTTTTTCCGTAATCAATACGGCTATATATATTAATAACTACATTTTCATTAAGAAGTAGTTATGGTTTATAAATTTTTTAAGTATAAATTGGACCAAACATCGCCTGGGCATCACGTAATGCAACCTGGTTTGAAACAATAGCCGAGCCAGGCGGATTAGAGTTATAACCATATCTATCACCAATTCCTCCAGGAATTGGTTGATAAGGCTGAGCTCCATAGTTACCACCCCCATAACCTCCGGCGCCGCCAGGATAAGGATTATAACTAGGTTGACCGTAAGTAACTGTCTTATGACTGTTACCAGAACTAGCTGCAATAATTCCACCGACTAAAGCCATTACGCCTAGAATCATACCGAACATATCTTTCATATTATTCTCTTCATCATCAACTGCATTACGAATGGCTTCAGCGTCTTCTACATCATCTTCTGTCTTTGCCTTTGCCTCTTTAATATCAGCTGCATCATGACCAAATATTTTAAAGGCTGCTTTTACTCCTGCTTCTACTTTCTCTTCATCTTCTTTATCACCTAAGTGCATATGGTAACTTGTCTTACCGTTTAACTTATCTACATCATATTCATTGCCATTGGATAATTTAATATTGCCATCTGAGTCTTTCTCCAGAAGAGTATATTCATCATCACCAGTTTTTTCTACAAACTCACCATTGTCAGTTATATATAAATCATCAACTCTTGTATCACCCTTATAGGCATTAATTAAAGATGTTTTTGCTTTTAAGGTTCTTACTTTATCACCATCTTCATTCAATAACTCTGCATCAGATTTCAACTCAGTCTTATCATAATATTTAGTTGCACGAACTTCTACATCATCTTCATACTCACCAGATTCCCTTAAAATATCTTCCATTGCACGAGAAACATACTCCTCGTCTGACATATCACTACTACTAGGCTTTGTAGCTAAAATATCTTCTGCCATCTGATTAATCTTCTCTCCACGAGCTGGATCACCAACTTTAGCATTACCTTCTTTTACCTCTTTTAAAAAGCCATCTATTTCTTTACGAAGCTTACCATTATCATTTTTTAATTCATCAACATACTTATCTTTTACTTTATCTAAACCCTCTGAACCACTGGTAGATGAAGTTGATGAGCTACCTTCAATAGATTTAATTTCATCCCCACCTTCGATACCCTCATTTTTAAGCATTGTTTTAATATTGGAAATTGCATCTGATTCACTTACACCATCGTTCACCATTTCTTTGTAAATCTTTTTCAAAGTAGCATTTTCTATCTTGCCATCTGAATCGATATTACCGATTGAGTCTTCAATATCACTTTTATTCTCATCAATTAATACCGAACCGACTACGCTTGAAACTTCTTTCCATTCATTATCTCTCTCTTTAGCTTCACTAAAATCTGTATTCTTTAATGCACGGCTAGTGACATCGGCACCAAATTCTTCTTTAGAGTAGGCTATTGCCTCACTTAAAGCATCTGAATCCTCTAAACTCTCAAATAAATCCTCTAACTTATCCGCTTTCTCCGAATCAGAACCAGTAATATTGTCATCTATATATTTATCCAATTTCTGATCTTTAAATATATAATTATCTACCTGATTAGCTTCAGAACTAGTATCAAGAACTGTGTCTGTGAAATTAAATATGGATAAGTCGAATGACATTTATATACTACCTTTTTTCCGTAATCAATACGGCTATATATATTAATAACTACATTTTCATTAAGAACTGGTTATATTAAAGAAAAAATTAGCTATATGTGAAAGGAAATTGTGCAGTAGTGTTATAGCCAGGCATATTCGGTCTAAAAGAATTAGGTACAATCGTATTAACTGGTGTATTAGTTTCTACATAAGGGTTACTTTTTGCATTACTATTATTACTAATTATTGGATTACTTTGACTACTATTATTGATAATAGGGCTAAACTCTATAGTAGGGTTAAATTCTATTGCGTTTCCACCACTACCATTATTTGCATAGCCTACTTGATAAGGATCATACACATCTTGATAGTATCCACCAGTATTATGTGCTGTCGTAGTTTCCCAATGAAGCCCATGAGGACTTCCGTAAATTCCAGAACTCAAATTGCCACTAAAACCATCAATAATAGTTCTACCAGCTGCATAACCAAATAAAAATGGTTGTAACAGGTTACCACCTAGAAAATCTGTTATACCACCAACAGCACTATTCGGTCTCCATGCAGGACCACCAGTATAATATCCATGTGGTGTTCTTGTAGCCCAGTGTCCATGTCTATTTGGATAATTCCAATGACGCTCCGCTCTTCTTCGCCTAGCTATTCGCCCTCTATTATCTAAGTTATCAACTTCATTTCGCCAAGAACTCAAATAGCTAAAATCATTACTTGCGACGTCATTAAGGTTACTTGAACTTGAAAATGTATCATCATCATCGTCAGAATCATTACCAACTTCAACCCACTCAGCAACACGGGTTGCAATCTCACCATCATCCCCAGCTGCTCCACCACGGTGAGTATATTTATGATCTTCTATTTCACTCACCTTTCCATCACTAATAGCTTTAACGTTATGATCTAAACCTTTAAAACCTGACAAAACATCATTGATCATCTGAGCTTTATCAGCATCACCGTCATAGACATCTCCTGCAACGGCAATTAGTTCTTTTAATTTATCCTGATCAGTAGACTCTCCAGCCTTAATTTTCTTTAATTCATTAGCTATATCATCTTTATTTAAAGCTGCTAAAGTTTCCAGCCTTTCTGTCTGAAAGTCTTTAATAAAAGCACTTAAAGAATCACCTGAAGCAGTTTTAGGATCATCTAACTTATCAATTAAATCGTCTAGAGTACTAGAACCTATAACTTTATCTTGGAATTTTTTTTGTAACTTTAGTTTAGTTTGTGATGTGCCTGACTGTTGATTAGGAACAATGAAATCGTTAATTTCATTAATTAAAGTCATCAATTCTTTATCAGGAATCTCTCCCTCAGCTTCTTCAAGAAGACCTATCAATTCATTTAAATTATCATCATTTCCTTCAGCCAGCTCTTTTACATACTTGGTAAGCTTTTGAGATTTTTCTTCACCGAGCTCATCTACAAATTCTTTAGGAACTTTTTTAAAACTACCATACTGGGCTTGTACCCCAGTTAAACTATGTGCTCTGCCTACGCCTACCATAAACTATTTTCTGCCTCCAACAAGCTGTATATATATGTTCTAAGCAATATAAGTTAAAGACTAGTTAAGAATTTAAAAAATTAATTATTTACGCAACAAGCAGATAAATTGAAACCCTCACTTTCAATTTATCCACAACTGGGTATAATAAATACATGAGTTCAGCAAAAAGAACTATATAAAAATAATCCTTATGTAAATTTAGAAAAGCTAAGTGATTAAAACACAAAAAATTATAAAAAATCTTTTAAATTAGACAAAGCATCCTGAACAGGAATGATATCAATGTTATCTTCAAAATATTTTTGAGTTCCAGTATAAAAAAGATAAGCTTTTGCCTGCGGATAGTCTTTCAAAAAAGCCTTTAAGCCCTTGAGTTTTTCCTTCTTAAATCTCGAACTATGAGTGACTTCAATTGCGATAATTTTTTTCTTACCATATAAAATTAAATCTACTTCTAATTTCGTAGCTGTTCGCCAATAATAAATCTCATAGTTTAAAGCATGATAATGATTGATGGCAAGAAGTTCTTGCAAAACTAAAGTCTCTAAAGCTGCTCCATTGGCTTCTTCTGGTAAGTCCAGAGGTCCCATTGGTCTTAGAGCTTTAAATACACCTGCATCAAAAAAATAAAATTTAGGGTGAGCAGCCAGTTTTCGTTTAGCTCTTTTAGTAAAAACAGGTATTCTATAAGCAATTAATAGATCTTCAAGTATATTAAAATATGACTCTACAAGCTTTCTATCCACTGCTGCTTCTCTTGCAATTTCTGAGAAGTTCAAAACTGAACCTTGAGAAAAACTCGCACTTTCAAGAAAGCGAGAGAATGCGAGCATATTTCTAGTTAAACCTTCTTGCTGTACCTCTTCTTTGATATATGTTTTAATGTATGACTGCAAATACTCTTGTTCTAAAGTCTTATAATCAGAGTATACAGCGGGTAAGTGACCAAATTCTAAAGACTTTTGTAATGAAAACTCATCTCCAAGCTCTTCACAGGTTAATGGATACATTCTGTAGGTTAAAGCCCTCCCTGCAAGTAAGTTAGAACCAAGCTTCTTTAAGCTTCGAGCACTTGATCCAGTTAGAATAAACTTATAATTAAAATTAGTAATCAATCTATGAACCTCATTCAAAAGTTGAGGAATTTTTTGAACTTCATCTATGATAATCCAGTCTTCGAATTGCTTTGGAATATAATTTTCTAATCTCTCTGGTCCCGCTTCTAGATTGTTAAAAACTCCACTGTGAAGTAGGTCAATATAAATAGCTGATTTAAGATTTGACTTTAACCATAAAGTCTTCCCTACACCTCTTGGACCGAATAGAAAGAAAGATTTATTGTTTAAAAGAGGAATACCAAGACTTCTTTTTAACATAAAAAGATTATACCTCGAAAAACGGAAAGTAAAACTCCATTTTTCTACAGTTTTTGGTGTCTCCACTTCCATTTATCAAGTATTACGAGATAGACTAAACCCGAGGAATCGAAGCCAAAAGCTCTCTAGTATATTCATGTGAAGGATTTTCAAAGAGACTAAAAACATCATTTTCTTCTAAAATCTCACCACGTTTCATAACGATTACTCTATCTGCTATCTCAGCTACCACTCCCAAATCATGAGTAATAAAGAGTATAGTTTTATTTAATTTCTTCAAGAGCTTTAAAATCAAAGCCTGAACCGTAACATCTAAAGCAGTAGTAGCTTCATCTGCGATAATCACATCTGGTTCATTGATAACAGCCATAGCGATCATTGCCCTTTGGCGCATACCACCAGAAATTTCATGAGGATAAGCATCGTAACAAGTCTCTGGATCAGCGATGCCAACATCAGCAAAAGTTTTCAAAACTAAGTTTTTCTTTTCTAGTTTAGATAGATCTTTACGCCAAATATCCACAGCCTCATAAACCTGTTCTCCCACTTTAAAAACAGGATTTAACGCACTTAAAGTATCTTGAGGAATCATCGCAATGTGTTGCCCACGGAGTTTCACAGGATAATTAGGGTAAAGTTTTTCACCTCTATAGTAAATCTGTCCCTTTAGCTGAGAGTTTAAAGGAGCTAAACCTATGATAGAGCTTGCTGTAAGTGACTTCCCACTTCCACTTTCACCGACTAAAGCTAAAATCTCGCCTTCATATAAATCAAAGCTAATAGACTTTAAGGCTGTAAAGTCATTTTCTTTAAAGTAAATTTCTAAATTTTTTACTTCTATAAGCTTTTCTGTCATCATCCTTACTATATACTAGAATTATTACTAAAGTCTACTGTATCAATCCATGCACCGAATATTAACTCTTGCATTAATAAGCTTCTCATTTAACTCCTTAGCTATAAAAGCCGAGGAAACTATCTCGAACAACCAATTTCTAAAAATAAACCAATCTTATAAAGAATATTGCATCAAAAAACTTTTTCCAGCCGATACTAAAAAGAAACTTAGTCCTGATTTAGTGGAGCTAAAAAAAGAAATACTTACTTATGCAGAAAAACACAATACTGAACCAAGTGAAGCAGAAATTAAAACAGCCTGGAAGCTTTATTTAACTAGTAATTTTCGTTCAAAAGAACAACTAGAACAGTATTTAGAAAATCAAAAAATTAGTTTAGAAATATTACAAAAAAGATTTTATAAAAGACTTGTCTTTGAAAAGTACTATAAGCTTTTTATCAAGCCTAAACTCATTGCAGATTTGAAGCGCAGGAAAAAAGCAATTGAGCTTTTAGCTAAATCTGATTTTGAAATTAATAATAAAAAGCTACTTGAAACTATATATAGATATGAAGCTAACTCTGGAGGAAAAGTTCACTTTGAAAACAATTTACGTTCATATAATTTAAATAAAAGTGATTTGGTTTTCTACACGAAATCAGATATCGCTAAGAAACTAGTAGCGGCTGAAATCTTCGATAACCGAGTCAAAAAAGATGCTAAGTTTCAGAAACAAATTAAACAAAGAATTGAAGAAGCATACATAAATGCTAAAAATAACGCTGATAAACAGCCTAAGGATTACTATTTCAGGCAGTTCTATATTAATAAAAAATCAGAATCAGCCTTAGAGCAAATCAACTATCTAAAAAACATACTGGTAAAGAATCCTAACTATAAAATCAACCGTGATTTTTTTGAGGGTTTAACCCTCTTCGATATGGTGGTCCCAGCTAATAGTAAGCAAAAGTTCTATTCACAACAAATCACTAATAGCGTTACTACTTTGGAGCAACCTGGGGACATATCCACTATTATCGAATCAGATCATGGATATCATATAGTACAACTAAAGAAAATAGATTCTAAAGTTCACGACACATTAGAAGAAGCTTATCCACAAATCTATAATGAAGTTAAAAACAAATATATATCCAGCCTAGAAGAAAATCTTTAATAATCCTCGTCCTCAGATTTCTTCTTCTGAGACTGAGCTTCTTGCTCGTCAGATAAGTTTTCTTGCTCTTCTTTAAGCTTCTTGTACATCTCAGATCTTAACTCTTGGACATCGTCAGGACTCATCGCAAAAGAACGCTTCAAATGTTCAATAATTTCTTCTTTTTTCTTAGGGTCAATCTCAAAAGTATCAAAGCCTTTAACTCGTTTTGTACTTTTTTCTTCTTTGAGCTTACGTATTTTTTCACGTAAATCTGGATTATCTATCGACTCTAAATCTATAGATTCTATGGTTTGAAAATCAATCCTAACTACCCCAGACATATAAACTAAAGTTAAAGCAGCCCCCCATAAGAGTGATGCTTGCCAGAGATCTATACTTAAATCTCTTTCTAGAAATCCACCATAAACACTGTTCCAAACTACTTTTATTAAGAAGCTTGGTAAAACCAAAAACAAGGCTACAGTCAAAGCAAGCCCTATAAAATTTATTAAATTGAGTTGAAACAACTTCACTTATTATTAATTTTAGCAAATTATGTTAAGAGACCATAAAGCCTGCGGATAAAAGATCCTTTAGATCTAATACACCTATTGCAGAATTATTATCGTCCACTATTATTATTTGCCCAATTCTGTTCTTTTCCATCAATTTTGCAGCAGTTATTGCTAAATCATCAGCTTTCATGGTCTTAGGCTCAGGTACCATAATATCTACTGCTTTTTTATCGAAAATTTTATCTTCAAATTTTATTTGTGCTCTTCTGACATCACCATCAGTAATAATTCCTAAAAGTCTAGAATCATTATCAATAACAGCCGTAAATCCTAATTTTTTAGCTGAAATTTCATTAAGGATATCAAAAAAACCAGTCTCAGCATTAACAGCTGGAATATCAGCATCATGGCGCATAAGATCAGAAATCGGCACTATACTCTGCCCTAAGCTTCCTAAAGGATGTGATCTTGCAAAGTCATGTTTCTGAAAGTTATTTTTCTTCATTAATGTAACCGCTAAAGCATCGCCCATAGCAAGTGCAGCAGTGGTGCTACTAGTAGGAGCTAATTCAAGTGGGCAAGCTTCTTTAGTAATAGGTGTATAGAGAACAGTATCAGCATAATTAGCAAGCGGACTTTCAGTACCACCAGTAATAGCGATAATCTTTGCGCCTAGTTTTTTAATCGGGATTAAAATTTTTCTTAGCTCTTCAGTCCTACCACTATACGAAAGCGCTAAAACCACATCATTTGGTAAAACCATACCTAAATCACCGTGCCCCATTTCAGCTGGGTGAACAAAAAATGAACTAGTTCCAGTACTTGCTAAAGTCGCTGCGATCTTTGCACCGATATGACCAGACTTGCCCATTCCAGTAACGACCACACGCCCAGCAGCAGCATGAATAATATCTACAGCTTTAATAAAATTCTCATCTAAAGAGTTTTTTACTAAGTCTAAAGTCTCAGCCTCGACTTCGAAAACCGATCTAGCAATTTCTATAGATTCATTAATTTTAGTTTCAGGCATAAGCTAGAGCTAATTATCGCAGATTTTAAGGCTAAACATAGAAATCCACTAAAAAATGTGATAAAAAGCACAACAAGATCAAGATAATCACAAAAACCTCAAAGAATGATCTATTTTTTCGATCGTCTCTATAAAACAAACCCTACTCTTATCTTTATACGAATAGAGATCAGACTGGGTGGGGTAACGGGAGATAAATAATGTTAGAAAATATGACTCAGAAAGTCTTTAAGAAAATTAATCAAATGCCCTATATGGCTTTGAACAAAGTCAATCAAATAAGAAACGGGCAAACACATAAACAATACATTCAATCAAAAAGAGATAGCCAAGTACATTTAGAAAACTATAAAAATGGCAACGCCTTAAGCAACTATGAGATTAATATCTATAACGCACAGCAGCTCATGGCAAGCACAAGCAGCGAAACTCAAACCCAAAATCAAATACTAAGCCAAGAAGAATTAGAAGAAATAAATGACTTCGTTGAAGAATTTACAAATAATCTTAGAGGATTTCGAGATAAATCAAACAACAATACTGAAAATGGTTCTAGGCATTATATTAGCGTAGATGACTTTTATAAATTATTTGAAGATTCAGTCCAGCAGAATAATAACGAACAACAAAACATAACTAAAAATTCTGAATGGGATATTGATCAAGAAATTCCAAAAGAGGAATCAAAACAAACTAATCAACAACTGAAAATTAATACTCAAAAAATGCAGATTGCCTATGAATTGAGAAATATAAGTAATTTGGAAGCATTATTTTTAGATATAGATGAACAGATCAGTGATGATTTAAATAATCCAAAGAACAAAGAGAAAGTGAAGGAGCTCAGCGAGAAATATGAGTTGAGTAAGGATGATACAGAAAAGTTAATTAGGACTATTAAAAAGAAGCCGAGTTTCATAGATAACTATTTAAAACTAGGTTCTATAATACAAAAATTTTATTCTAAGGACAGTGAATTATATGATGAATCCAGATTAGATAAATCAAGAAGGGCTATTCTTGCATATATTGGAGTTAACCTAATACCTAAAATAAGACCTGCCACCCTTCAAATCTTAGGAATCAATGATTTAAAAGGTGAACTTCCACCTAATATAGATAAATATGCAAATAAACTTGGTTTAGGAAATCTCCTTTCTCTTACTGGATTTTCCGCTGTAGCGGAAAGAAGTAACCTAGCTTTAAAAGCAAGTCTAGGTAATCGCCTTAAAAATCCTTTGATAAAAGAAATGAGGGATCAGTTTACAGATTATTCTTACAGAAAAATAAATGATGCAAGCGAAGAACACAAGCTAAATAAAGATCTTTTAAGTAAGATCTTACAGCATCATTCTCTAGCCAGGAAGAAAATAGGACCACTTATTAGTAGTACTTTTACAGAGGCATTACCATCATTAGTAGGAGCAAGTCTTCCACTTGCCCTGCAATGGTCGAGTGGAAATAAGCTTTTAGCAGGAATAAATCTATGGAATGGGTTTTTAGCTGCCAAAACATCATGGGACGAATCTACAAAAAACAACCATAAAGATATTGAAATAAATGAACTAAATCAAACTATTTCAAAACTGACAGCTATATTGACTGGAAATGGAGAAAAGCAAAAACTTAAGGAGAAGAAAATAGAGGAACTAAAAGCTGATTTAGCCGAATCAACAGATAATTTTATAAATGAGCAAGAACACTTTGATATCGAAGAATTAATAGATTCAGAAAAGGGACTTAATACCCTTACAGAAGAACAAAATGTTTTTAACAATATAGCTAAAGTCGTAAGTTATAGAAATAATATAGTTCTTGGTGCATTCACAAGTATGTTTTCTGAATCACTACTAAATTTTGATTTAGAAACATTCTGGGCACGATACTTTACAGAAGGTTCAACTACAGTAGATGCTGTCTTAGACTTTCAAAATCTCACAAAAGAAATTATAGGTGATATTCCCAATGCAACAGAACCTATAGCTTCAATGTTCGAGACTTTAGAACTGCTAGAAGAAGGTAACATACAAGCTCTAGAGCAAAAATATAATATTTCTACTTATAAGAATAAAATAGAGGGTAATAAGAAAGATTTTGAGACTAAAAAGCTTCCTCCTGAAGTAAAATAGCTGTGTTAATTTTGCTAAAATCAAAAAACGATGCCTGAAATTAGCACTAAATTTTATAAACAATGCATCAAATCATTAAAATTAGCATATTCCGAGTTAAATAAATCTAACAGAGAAGATGATATTTATGGAGTCTTCAGAGCAGCTTGTATAAAGGAATTTGAGATTATACTCGAACAAAGTGGTAAATTACTCAGAAAACTATTAAAGAGTTATTACTCATCACCTAAAACTGCATATGATCTTACTTTCAAAGACATTTTCCGCGCAGCTCATAAATTTAATCTAATCAACGAAAAACAAACAGAAAAATGGCTTGAATATAGAGACAATAGAAATATAACAAGCCATG
This sequence comes from uncultured Candidatus Melainabacteria bacterium, assembly GCA_937927525.1. Classification (GTDB taxonomy): domain Bacteria; phylum Cyanobacteriota; class Vampirovibrionia; order LMEP-6097; family LMEP-6097; genus DT-14. Next base: position 7,584 of record CALBDR010000109.1, on the reverse strand, counting down.
ATTATGGTGAAATGCTTGCAGATAAGGCTTTAGAAATCATTCCAGAATTCATAAGTGATGCTGAAATATTAGAAGAGATCTTTACTAAGAAATTTAATACTAATGAAACTTAATCTAGAAGATAAACATCGTAAAGTTCTCAAAGAAATTTTCCAAGAAATGATTCCAGGTATTGAAGTGTGGGCTTATGGAAGCAGGGTGTCAAATGACAACTTAGAGCTTTCATATAGTGGAAGTGATATTGATCTAGTTATCAAAGGTCATGAAGCAATTGAAATTAAGACCCTATCAATGATCAAAGAAAAGATTAATGATTCAAACATACCATTTCTGGTTGATATTTTTGATTGGCATGGAATTCCAGAAGAATTTCAGAAAAACATATTAAAAAACCACTATAAGCTAAAATAGAACTTTGTGAAAATTCTAGCTCTCGATTCAGGTCAAAAATCACAATCGTTCTGTCTAACAGAAATAAAACTAGACCATGATGAAAACTATCTCAGTCACAAAATTTTAACTGCAAATAACTTTGAAGGTAAATCCTCAGAATTAATTGAAAATATAAAAGAACACTTTATCAAAGCTAAGCAAAGTGTAAGCGAAATAAATTTACTCGCTGCAAATATCGGACCTGGTTCCTTTACCGGAATTCGCAATGCTCTTTCGATAATAAAAACTCTGTCTCTTGAACTAAAAATTCCTGTATTCATCTCTAATAGCTTTGATCTCCTAAGATTTGAGCATAAATTAAATGAAGATGAATCTATTTGCATACCCGCGTTTAAAGGAAATTTTTTCATTTCAGAAATCATAGAAAATTCAACTGAAAATATTCCGAAGGGAAATATTAAGAATGAATATTTTAGTTTTAATAACACACTAAAACGGGTATATGACTATATAAGAGAGAATAGCAGCGAGCTGATAGTTGAGTATTACATAGCGAAAGTCATGCTCGCAAAAACCTCTCTTTCTAAAAAATCAAATATCATAGATTATAAGGATATCGAAGATTTAGAACCATATTACTTACGCGAACCTAGTGTAGGAAAAAAATGTTAAAAGATGAAGTCTTAGACCGGGAATATAAAGAAGCTCTTTCATCTTACATGCAAGAGAATTTTGCTGAGGCTTTAAGTAAATTCAAATCGTGTCACGATTCTATTCTTGAAAAACAGCTATTAGAACCTGATCTCTATGGTGACTTTGATATAAGTTTAAATTCATTAAAGAAAAAAATTGCTGTCTCTGCCTTTGAAACAGGTAATTTTAATGAGGCAAAAAATCTTTATATGGAATTAAAAGAATTGCCTCAAGCTTCTTACGCACTAGTTTTCGATAAAAAGCTAGATGAAGCCGAAAGAAACTACCAACTCTGTGCATTTTCACCTGCAAGCAAATGGGGTACTTTTTTATGTCAGCTTTTAAAAGATAGTAAGTCGATTTTCAACCCTGGTTATCTTTGTTTTAGATTATTTCTGGAAGTAACTATTACTTATTTAATTCGTTTTAATATTAAAGATTATCTTCGTATCATGGAAGAATCAGCTAGAGACATTGAAGATGTCTTTCCTGAATATCAAAAAGCCATCGGCTCTTCTTATTTATCAAACAAAAAATACTATACTGCTATTGAAGTATTTGAAACTGCAAAAAAACACTATAGTTATGATGCAGAAATATACTATAAACTTGCACAGTGCTATATGCTAATCGGTGATAATAAATACGCCCGCAAGAACTTTAATGACACTTTAAAATACTTACCGAATCATATATCGACTCTAAAGTACTTAGAGAAAATCGGTTCGGTCTAGATGCCGAGAATTTGGAAGGTAGAGCAAATTACCTTAAAATGGAGACCGCCTTCTTTGCTTCAAATTCAAGGCTGAGAAGGACGAAAAACCGCAGTGTACTGGAAGTACATGAGGATTTTGAGGACGCCGAAAACGCAGAAGTTGGAGCAAAGAAGGCGGTCTCAGAAAATTAATTCAAAAAGTTTAGTCCATTTAACCTAACTTTAAACTATTCTGTCTAAATAGAGTGTGTAGATAATAAGATAAACGCTTATGAAAAAACGGTCTTAAAAATTATATAGTTTGCAAGTTTTAAGCTGTAATCCAGCATAGAGGTTCAGGTTGAACGAATGGCAAACGTTGAGAGACTAGTTAAGGAAGTTATTTTTGAAATTGATTAGGGGGAAACATCAACTTTAAAAATATTTGTAGTTAGGTTTTATAGTCTCTCAATGCTTGCAATTTAAGGAGAAAATATGAGAATCGGAGATGGTATAGATTTCACACAAGGTGTACAGGCTGCATCCAGATTACAGTTTAATCAAAATAAAGTTGCCAAAGTCGGTGCTTATGACTCCGAACCAGTTACTGACGCCCGGGCAAGCTTAGGTGTAGACTCAGCATCAGTTGGTGGTGTCAATTTGGACATCGCAATGAAAGGAGCTGAATCTGCAGGTGCAGCAAAACGGGCAGCACACGTAAATAACGTTAAAGAGCAAGTTCAAGCAGGTACTTATAATGTAAGTGCTAGTGCAATACTAGATGCTGCTCCTCAATTAGTTGAAATGGTAGGCTAATTATTTAAAAAGCTTATTCTTTTTTCACGATTTTTTAAAAAAAGTAGAACTTTGCCGCCCATTTAGAGTTCTACTTTTTTTTTTAATTAAACAACGCTATTTTATGGAAACTAATTAGTTTCTAGACTATAATATAGATAAAAGTTAACAAAAATAGTACCTTGGTTTACACCTTGAGGCTTAATATAGTACAACTATAGTATCTAGCTTTGTCTCTATTGGGTATATAAAGTATATGAATCCATAGAGAGGGGTAAATCACATGGAAGTAGGTAAAAACGATCTATATTTGGACCCGAGCTATCAAGCGAGCTTAGTAGAGTTTGCTGGGGCTAAAACTGAGACGAAAGAATCAGCTGCAGCTAGCTCATTTTCAGATATAGAGGGTGAAATCGACACTGCCGTTGTAAATTTCAGTGGTGTTAGTGATCTTGTTAATCTCGCCTCTAACTCTCCAGGTTCCACGGCCCGGAAAGATAGAGTAGAATCACTCAAAGCCATGATTGCTAACGGCGAATATAATGTTGATGCCTACAGTATTGCTGGAGATCCTAGCTTAATAAAAGCTATCTTAGGTTAATATTGCCTTTTAAAACAAGTCTTAATCCCTAAGGCTTGTTTTTTACTTCTTATGATTTACAACTGTCTTATGGAGCTGCTAAATAACTAAGAAATTATAGTTGTTTAAAAGTTCCCGGAGGATTGGCCCGCAGGCCGGTAACCGCATCTTAGAGGACACTGAACATGAATGAACTTACAGATATACTCGAACAAGAGTTTGATATATATGCTAAGTATCTTAAATTAGCTGAGAAAAAGAAAGAAGCTCTTATCAAGAATAATATTGATATTTTGCCTAAGATAACGGATATTGAAAGAAAACTTTCAACAAAAATTCTTCAGTTAGAGAATAAAAGAAAAAGTATTTTACGTAAAGAAGGTTTTGACAACAATGTCAAAATTGGAGAAGTCTTAAATCAAGTCAGAGAAACAGAGAGAGACGATGTCGATGTAGACAGTTTAGAAGGTATGGCGAAGAAGCTAAAGGGTATACTTAGCGACTGTAAAAAATTCAATGATAACAACATGGCACTAATCAGACAGTCTTCTAATTATATCAATCATATGATTAAAGTATTCACGAAAGCAGATAAATCAAGCGAAAGTGCTACTTATAAAAAAGACAGTGGCGGGAAAATAGAGAATATACGATTAGCTGACATGCAAGGTTAATAAATTCTGTCAGCGATTAACGTAAAACAAAGATTGGCATCTGAGTAATTAAATGACCGCTGTATTTCTACTACTAGTATCAGTTTGTATCTTCGGAGGATTCGTTCTCGAAGGTGGTCCTCTACACGCGATTTACTCTGTATGGCAAGAGTACATTATTATCTTCGGTGGTAGTACCGCAATTTTCCTAGCAATGTGTCCAGGAAAGGTAATGAAAAGTATCATTGATGGTGCAGGAAAGCCTTTCAAGGACAGCCCTTATGGGGTCGACTGCTTTGCTGAGACTTTACAAATGATGTACGAATGTTTCATTAATCTGAAACGTGGTGGGATGCTGAGTTTAGAGAAAGATGTTTCTGAACCTTCTAGTAGTTCGATTTTCACTAAATATCCTAGTTTTCTGAATAATCACCACGCTATCCATTTTTTCTGTGACTCCCTAAAACTAGTCATAAACTATAATTCAAAACCTGATGAAGTAGAAGTAGCTATGAATTGCGAAATCGATGCGCATCATGCTGAAGCTGCTATCGGACCTGGTGCTATTAACCGTGTAGCTGACGCGATGCCAGCTGTAGGTATCGTAGCCGCGGTACTCGGGGTTATCATTGCGATGGCACATATTGATGGACCTCCTGCAGAATTAGGTCACAAAGTATCAGCAGCACTCACTGGAACCATGTTAGGTATTCTTACAGCGTATGGTTATTATCAACCAATAGCTCAGCATTTAGAGTATCTAAATGAAGACGAATCACAATACTACAACATGCTAAAAGAGGGACTGCTGGCTTATTTAAATGGAGCTGAACCACTTGCAGCTGTAGAAATCGCACGTAGAACTATTTTCCACTATAACCGTCCATCGGGTGCTGCGCTGGAAGATGCTCTTATGAGTATTAAGCCGCGGACTAAATAGAAATTATATTTGCATCTCTTCTTCTTCCTCTTCACCACCACCTGAAGCACCAGACGTTTGTGAAGGATTTGGATTATTTTTTGTGTCTTGGCTAGTCTTAGCTATTTTTGAAAAAATATTTGACCACGAAGAAGAAAGATTTTTAAACCAGCTACCGAAACTCATAGCTTAATGCTAGCAGAGATTTACTTATAACTCCAAAACAAAAAAGAGAAGATGACTACAATAAAACTTCCGCAGAAAGAAGCGACTTCATAGCATTAACCGCTTTGGATATACCTTCATCCAGCTCCACTAAACTAGAATCTCCATGCATATAAGCTGGAGTAGAAACGATTTTATTCTCTTCATCAATAGTAAATTCCTTAGTAGGACAAGCACATGGCTCTGCTGCCATCGCCTTAAGCGCATCCATAGGACCCTGATCCTGCCCCAAGGTAAGCTTAATACCAGGTTTCAAGTCCTGGAGAGCTAAAGCTACTAAAGCTGGAGCTATGCAAATCGCGAGTATTGGCTTTTTAGCATTAAAAGTTTCCTGGATAATACGCTTAGCGTCAGCATCTACAGATGCCTTCGGACCATCCACAGCAAAACTACAAAGATTTTTCGCTACACCGAAGCCACCAGGAATAGCAAGAGCACAATAGTCATCCATCTTCACATTCGCTAAATCTAAAATATCACCTCTAGCAATTCTTGCCGATTCGATAAGAACATTTCTTTTCTCATTCATTTGAGAATCATCAATAAAATTAATGACATCTAGCTGTTCTTTATTAGCTGCTGCACACTGAAAGCTTAAACCTGCTTTTTCTATAGCTATAAGGGTTAAAACTGCTTCTCTGATCTCAGAGCCATCTTTAGCTCCTGATCCTGCAAGTAAAACTAGAACTTTGTTAGACATAATCCTCATTTTAACTGAAAAAAAAATTTAGCAGTTGCTAAAATGATATTTGTGACTGAAAAATACGAAATAGCAGTAATCGGAGCAGGAGCAGCAGGCTCCATGGGAGTATTAAGAGCTGTTCTTAATAACAAAAAAACCATAGTTTTTAAGGGTTCAAGAGCTACGAATAAACGTTCAAGAGCTATGTGGGTAAAAAAAGTAGTTAATATGCCATTAATGTTTGATCGTAAAAGAGCAATTACAGAAAGTGTCGATGAAGTTTTTGATTGGATAGACGGACACGAGTATTTTTCTGAAAAATTAACAACTGTTAGCAAAGAAGCTAATAAAGTTGAGAAATTAGCAGATGGAACTTTTAAAATCACTGCAGCAAATCAAGAAGAGTATTTAGCTAAATTCGTTTTACTGTGTACAGGTATCATGGATACTCAACCAGAAATCCAGGGTTCAATCAAACCTATTCTTCCTTATGCAAATAAAGGTGACGTAGACTATTGCATCAGATGTGACGGTCATAAAGTAATTAATAAAATTAGTGCCACGATTGGACACACGAAAACTGCTGCTTGGGTGGCAGCTTTGCTGCATGAAAGATATAATCCACCAGAAATGAAAATCTTTCTTAACGGAAAAGAAGCTGACTGGAAGGAAGATGAAGAACTAAATGAATTAATTAGAGTTTATAACATAAAAGTTATACCAGGTGAAATCCTGTCCATAAAAGCAAATGAGAAAAAAGATATGCAAGCTTTTGAAATTGCTGATGGAGATTCAAGTATAGAAGAAAGTGTAGATGTAGCATTTCCAATGCTCGGACAAATCGCCTACAATGAACTTGCAAAGCAAGTAGGCGCTGAGATTACGGAAAGAGGAAATGTAGTCACTAATGAAAAAGGTGAATCGACAATAGAAAACTTCTATGTCGCAGGTGATCTTAGACAGGGTAAAAAATACCAAATTTATACCTCATGGGACATGGCAGTAGATTCAGTTGATGATATGGATGCCAAGCTAAGAAAAGAATACAGAGAACAGGCGAAAGCTGAAGCTTTAATGAATAAGTAAGTGAACACGAATATCACAAACAAAACTAACAAGTTTTTCTCTTTGTTCAATACTTGGGCAAAGATGATTAAACTCGAACACACTTTATTCTCTTTACCATTCGTTCTTATAAGTGCCTTAAGCTCACTTAAATACATGCAAAATTCATCTGAAAGCTTTTCTTTCAACTGGATGGTTTTCCTATGGATTATTTTATGTCTTTTGGGTGCCCGCTCCGCGGGCATGACTTTGAATCGTATTATCGATGCCAGCATCGATAAACTCAATCCCAGAACAGAGAATAGAGAAATTCCTGCTGGCAAAATTTCCAAAAGAGAATCCTGGTATTTTTCAATTGCTGGAATTCTATTATTGATTTTTTCAGCTTTTCAGTTACCTAAAATTTGTCAGCTATTATTGCCAATCCCAATAATCTGGATTTGGGCTTACCCTTACTTAAAAAGATTCACATGGTTCTGTCATTTCTTTTTAGGTACTACCTTAGGTGGCGCAGCTTTAGGTGCTTGGATAGCAATAAGTGGGGCTTTTAATCATATTGCGCCATTCTATTTATTCTTTGCGATTACTTTTTGGGTTGGGGCTTTCGACATTATCTACGCAATCGGTGATTTAGACTTCGATAGAGAAAAGAAATTAAATTCTGTACCAGCTAGATTTGGTAAAGAAAATTCATTAAGAATAGTAAAGCTTCTTCATTTCTTAACAGTTTTACTATTATATTTATTTGGTGAAAGTCTTTCCTTAGGCTTGTTTTATAAAATAGGTCTTTTACTTTTTTTTGCTGGTTTAGTTTATGAACAGCTTTTAGCAAAGCAAGAGAAACTTGAAGTTGCTTTCTTTACTGTGAATAGTTGGTTAGGGATA
>CALBDR010000108.1 GCA_937927525.1 uncultured Candidatus Melainabacteria bacterium | reverse complement strand
GTAGGAGCCGCTAAAGATACATCAAAATTTAATTTATCTCTTTCTTGTATATATAGATTATTACTATCTATTTTTGTGCACAAGCTTTTTTGAGTAGCTAACTGGGCTGTTAAACTGTCAATTTCAGGGTATAAACTATTGTCTACTTCTGGCAACAACTTTTCAGATAGTGTTTCGGGTACAGAGTTTTGATTTAAAAACTCCGTAATAGTTTTTAATTCACCAGTCTTTTCTGATAAAGCTTTTTCTTTCTGTCCTAACAGTAATTTTATTTGTTCGCCTATTTCTAAGTATTTAGTAAGATTAAATAGGTTTATAAGAAATTTTTTTCTATTAGTGTCTGTCGCCTTTAAAAACTCTAATACATTAGTACTACTTTGGTAGGTTAGCTGACTAAAAGTTTCAAAGTCTCTACCAATAATATTAGTAACTTTTTTATAGGTGTCTAATACTTTATGCTCACTAATGTCTTCCCCATTTTTTAATAGAACTACTTTAGTACTGGCTCCCTGCCTTTTAGAAGATAGCTCATATTCATCCTCATCTACCGTAAACTGAATAGTCGCATCCCAACTTTTTGCGTTATTATACTTATTCAAAATATCAGCTTTTTTTAAGCCTTTCACGTTTTTATTGTAGAGTAGTTCTTGTAATATGAGTGAAATACTTGTTTTTCCACTATTATGAACTAGGGTGTCTCCCACTATGAAGTTGCCTGCAGTAGTCTGTATATCGTACACAGGTTCTATTTTTAAAGATTCTATTTTTTTTATTCTCAAGTATCTTGTATTTTTATAACTTTCTAACTCAGATACATAGTTATTGTTTAATAGTATTTCATAGTTTTTTCGATTAATGCCGTGCTTAGTGTTCTTAAAGCTGATATAAGCTTTTCTACTTTCTGTATTGTTATAAGGATTATTATTAGTTTTTGTAGGGCGTAAACCTTTTAAAAATCTTACAGGAATTAAATCTTGGGTATAACTAGAACTGCTACTATCTTTATTTAACAGACTTTCAATCTTTTCTTTCTTGTGCCCAACAAGATATGGCAATAATCTAACTATAAATTTTTTGCAGTAGTCTAATCTAGTAATTAAAATTTCCATATTATCTCTATGGGTAGTTTTTTTGATTCTGCTAGAACACTGTAAGCCATATTTATAACGTAATAAATGTAGTAGTTGATAACCCATTTTAATAGAGCTAGTGCTAAAAGATATAATATCCCTATTTTCTACGCTTCCAACTGTCTCTAGGTATACAGCAAATATTTTATCTAGAGTGTCATCCGAGACAGAAAATATTTCTTTAGGGAAATGTTTTTTATATGAATATCCTCTGATTTCAGGTATACACACACTTTCTATAAACTCACGTTTAAGTTCGGAGTCTTGGTCAAAAAGAATACTTCTATGTTTTTGTCTACCTCCTACTGTAGTAGTTTTTAATCTTTCGTTAATTGATTTTAACTTAGATTCAAATTTACTTAATATGTGTTCATCATTATTAGTAAACGTAATTTTATTTTTATAGTCTGATAAACCTCCCTCTGTAAGTAAGTATGTTATAAGCTCCCACCAATCATCAGACTTGTTTGACTTGTTAAAAGTATATTCTCTATTTCTACTGTCTACTATCCAATCATCGACTTTTAACTCTTTTAAAGGCTTCCAGCCTTCCATAGTTTTTAGTAAGTGACTGTCCGTAATGGTTATTATATTTCCATTATCTAACTGCACTTTAAATAGTTGTTTAGGTTCGTGCTCAAACCAGTCTAGTATTTTAGTTTTTATATGTTTGTTATTGCTGTCTACGCCTATTACCTCGAGCTCTAACTTATTATCAACTATCTCTTTTATGGTATATGGATGTCCGCTAGCATCTATAATTATAGAATCACCAGACAAACAACCGTTTCCGGCTGAAAGCTGAGTTACTTTGTTTACGTTTAAGTCGATATAATTGTTAGTACCGTAACTAAACATATTATTCCAACGTAAACTTTTTAATTCAATTGCCATTACTTTACGCCTAAAGTTTCAAATAAGCCTATCACAGAATTTTTGTTTTCTATTTTTATAAAGTCTAGATAGGCTTCTAGTTCTTCTTTTAGATTTTTATCTCTTAGATCTAAGATAGAGTTTTCTTGTGGTTTTTCAGCTATTTTTTTATCTAATAGCTCGTGGTTTTCTATCTTGCTTAAACGATCTATAGTTCCTGTTACTTCGTACACAACGTGATGGTACTCATCTTTTTTTAGCTCTGTATTCGCATCTACAGTGTGCCTAACCAGTTTAGGTAAATCAAGACTAACAAAATTTACTGCATAGTCTGAAGCACTATTAAATTCAATAATATTAACACCATACTCTCTAGAAGCGTCTCTATCAAACGTGGTGTTTATAGGGCTACCAGAATAGTATGCTGCATAGTCTTTATACTTATGATAAAAGTGTAAATCTCCTAATAGTACTAGAGGCCATTTAGAAATTTTATCGAAATCAAACTCGGCAGTAATATGCGGCGGCACTTCTCCCCTAATGTGTGCTATAAGTATATCCCCCTCAATATATTGAGGAATGTTCCCTAACTGCATTTCTCCATAGGGAAAAAATTGAAATCCTACACCATCAATAACAGTTCTACTATTTTTAGTTTTTAAAATAAAGTTAGGATTGTTTATTGCATAATCTTGCTCAAAGTGCTCTAAAAAAGTATGCCCTTTAGCAGTAGCTTCGTGATTTCCTGGTATTGCTAGTGTAGGCTTAGCTACTGCATTAGCATAGCTTAAAAATAAACATATTTCATCTGGTTCTGGTTTTCTATCAAAAATGTCGCCAGCTAAAACTACTACGTCACAATTTTTTTCTAACTTTAACAGCTTATCAAATAGCAGTTTAAATCTATTAGTTTGCCACTCGTAGGGTATCTTTTTTTTATGTAGGTTTATATGTATATCTGCTACGTGAAGAATTTTCATTAGGGAGCCTTTTTTAGTACATTACTAAGTTTTCCTTCAAAAGTATAGCTTCCAACGTGACTTAATATAGTATTAGGGTCTACCCAGATTTCTCCTTTCATACGCTGCCAGCGACGACAGAAAGAGTAATCTTCTGAAAGGTATCTTTTATCTACAGGGTCAATCATTGTATCCCATAGTGCATAACAATAAGGATTAAACTTTGGGTCAATTGAAGAGTCGTTTTTATAATGTAATTCTGGATGTTTATCAACCATCTGCTCAAGTACTTGACGCTTTACTAAGAAAAAGCCTGTAGAAGCATCTAATACCTCTACCGCCCCCATATGCGTTCTAACTCTTTTGGTTTCTGGATCTATTTTTAAATTTATAGCATAGTCTGCTCCATAGGTAGATAAGTCTTCTATGTTATTTTGTGCTGCTTGCCTTACGGAGTTCCAATTAATAGTTTTTTTTGGGTAAGCTCCTGCAATAATATCTTTATCCATAGCCAACATACGTAGTATGGAGTCTGGCTCAAATTCAATATCCGCATCAATAAACATTAGATGAGTGCAGTTTTTGTCTTCTAAAAACATAGCCGTTAGAATATTTCTAGCACGAGTAACAAGGCTCTCGTTTCTTAGAGTAGTGATACGAAATTTAATTCCGTGCTGTATCAATACTTGGCTAAGTTTAAACATACTCAAAAAATATTGATCAGTTACTACTCCTCCATAACAGGGAGTAGCAAAAAATATATTCATCCCCCTCAAATAGTTTAAGTCTATAGAAACTTTATCACCTTCTATAGACTTAAAACCTTTAGGCAAATTATATTTTTCTTTTTTAGTAGTCGGGGCTGTTTCTAACCCCGACTCCATTGCAAGCTCTCTTAGTGATTTTTTCATAGATCTTCCATAGTCTCTGTACTATTCAAATCTCCTACAACTTCTTCACTGAAGTAAGCAGTATTTTTAAGAAGCCATTCTTTTTGTTCTTCATAGGTTTGGCGCTTAAAAATAGCATCAAGATTGAATAGTTCTAGATCCTTTTCTGCATCCGTTAGTGCAACTGTGTTGCGGCTCGGCATCACAGTGTATTTAACATTTTGAGGTTGCGAACCTGTCTTCTCTCTCTTGATGGTAATGTCGTAGCCGTTGTCTGGGTCTGCAGGTGAACCATAGTCAATATTAGTAGCGTAATCTACCAACTGCTTATAGATTGTTGTTTTCAGATCTAGAAGTTTTAAATTTCCGTCATTGCGGTCGATAACGTTACATACGTATGCAAACTGAGGTTTCTCATTATATACGTGTTCGGAAATTTCTTTAAACGGATCTCTTTGATTAGTAAACTGCTCGGTTTCTCTATCAAAGCTTAAACATTCTAGTGGATATTTTTTACCTTCATTAGTAACAATCCAATAAATATATCGAGGCATTACGGGGCCTACAAATCTAATTTTTGTTTCTGCGCTAGTAATTCTTAAACGCTCAATGTCTCTAGAATTCCCGTGTGCTTGTGGTTTTTTCAGTTGTGTCCAGTCTCTTCCCATAATTTGTCTCCAGTGGAAATATGATTTTGTTGTCGATTTTAGTAATCAGCGGATTAGTGTAGTATTTTTTATCTACATAGTAAGCAGGTATCCAATTGTTTTTATTTTCAATAGATCTTTGACTTAATATGTGTATGTAATCTGCCTTGTCGTGTGCAGAAAAACGTGTATGAACAAAAGAACAATTGCGTATATAACTCTGCGGCTCTTGTGTCACATAGTGGGAAAATACTCCCGTATTGTAATACCCTAAAATATTTAAACTAAATAATCTATTGGGTACCGTGTTGATGTGTAGTTTAGCTTTTAGTAAGTTTAAGTTGGCAGACAATGGTTTATCCCTACCTATTCTTAAAGCAAAAATCAAAGCTATATGAGCCTCTGGCAGCTCAGAAATACTATTTAACTCATACCAGTTATACAGTGTAATCATAATATCTTATTTATTAGCACTAGTCAACTTTAATTTCATATTAAAATTACTATTCTAAATGCTCTTGCAACTGCTTTATTACAGAGTTCCAGTTTCCTAGGTCTTTTTGTCTAATATTAGTTATTGAAGGATACCAAGGACAGTTATGAGTATCTAACATCCATCTCCAATCAGGAGAAAAGGCGTGTAAAACTTTAGTTTGTTTACCTGCACTGCCGGATAAATGCGCTATCATAGAGTCTACAGTAATAATCTGCCTACACGAATTGATAATAGCTAATGTATCATCAATTCCGTGAATAGTAGGTCCTGGCTGAGTTATGTTATCATATCTTTTTAACTCATCAAAGCATTCTAACTGTAAACTAACAAACGAAGTTTGAGGGTATAGGTTTAACAGTTTTTGTACCCAGCAAATAGGCATAGAGCGATTATAGTCGTTTTTATGCTGTGAGGACCCCTGCCAAAAAATTCCTACGTCATATAAAACTGTAGATTCGCTACTGTTACTTGCGCTAAATCGAGGAATAGCTGGTACAGTATCTAAAGTTGTTTTAAACAGTCTAGGAAGACTCATAAAAGATACAATATAGGTATAATCTTCGTAGTTAGGTGAATTCCAACCTTTTACATAAGAATTTCTTACATACTCTTGGTAGTTATTATGTAAGAATTGTCTGATTGAACCAGGTTCTTCTGACGGGTTATCCCATTTTTGATATTGATTAGCCATCACTTCAATATCAATATTTTTAGCACGTTCTGCTAACATAGGCAGATACCTAGAAAATTGTAGGGTATCTCCTATACCTTGTTCTTGATATACCAGTATAGATTCTTCTTTTAACAAAGTTTGACCTGCCCATTGAGGTGTTTTTAGGTTTCTAATAGCTGCAAACTGTTTAGTTTTTAACCTTGTTTCATGCAGTCTCCACCCTCTTGCGTAGTTACCTCTCATAAGCTCTAGCATACCCTCTTGATACATAGCGTCATAGACTAACTCTGTATCATCACTTCTCTGAGCCTTTTTAGCGCTGTCAACAGCTTGTTCTATCATATTCAAACTAGTATAGACAGAGGCTAGATTCTTGTGCACTAAGGGATTTAAAGGGTCTAGGTCAACAGCAGCCTCTAATAAGAGTAAGGCTCTTTCAGGTTCGTGAATATTAATTAAACTAGCGCCCCACCCCGACAAAATATCTGTAGCTAGCTGTACATATTCTTTAGTTAAAGTTACTCTATTTTTTACTAAACTAAAAGCCTGACTGTAGTACTGTATAGCTTCTTTTTGTTTTTCTGTATCTTGCTTATATCTTTTAGAAACTATTGTAGCTAAAGTTACTAAGTTTTTGGGATCTTCTTTATTGAGTAGTAGACATTGTTCGGCACACTCTTGGGCCTTATCATACTCACCAATTTCTAAATAAGACGCAGCTAAGCCTGTTAATACATCTATATTGATTGGGCTTTTTATTAAAGACTTCTCAAATAGTTTTATGGCTTTTACGTGCTCCCCAGATAGCTGGGCTATCCAACCGCGAAAAAAATAGGTAGTAGAAGCTTCGTTACCAAAGTGTTTTTTAATGATATTTAATGCTTTACTAAACTTACCGCTCTGAACAGAGTCTATAGCTTTATTTACTGCTAGCTGTTTAGTATCTCGTAGTTTTGTTTTCTGTACCATTCTAACCTATTTTGCTGTTGTCTGTATATTATAGGACTTGCAAGCCAAAAATCTATTATTAGGGGATCTTTTTTATCTGGATGCTGCCTTAGGATTCTTCCAATGCGTTGTTCTAGCTTTGCATAGTTATTACCGGGACAGGTAAGTATGAGAG
>CALBDR010000107.1 GCA_937927525.1 uncultured Candidatus Melainabacteria bacterium | reverse complement strand
ATAATACCCATGTCTAACCTCCTTAATTAAGACCTAGTTTGAATTAGTTACAAAGATATTTATCGGAGCTTTTACGCAAGTCTGTAGTGATATATGCAAATATACTGTAAAAAGCTTATGACTAGAATAAATCTTTTAAATACATCGACTCATAAGAATTGAAAATATGGCTCAATGAGTGTAGATTTTTCTAGTGTACTAATTTAGAGGTCTTAATAAGAAGGTTTAGGTTTCAACCTTCAAATTTAGTTCTCGGCTACAGGGTCTAAATTCTTTAATAAGTTTTCAAAAAAAATCTAAATTATTAGTTTTAGAGAAATTAACTATTACTTTCTTTTTGATCTAGATTTAGTCTAATGTTCCTAGGAAAGGCAAAACCCAGAGGCTGCAGACCTCTGGGTTTTGCTGTAACTAATCGGAATTTAGGAATTTAAGGAAGTTAGTTCTTACACCAACAATATTAATATTCGGCTAAACAGTCTAGGATCTTTAATTTATTTTCAAACTTTTAACTTGCTTTGGGGGACTCAAGAGACTATTTTTAGTGCTAGTCTGTGTTTCAGTATCTAAATTTTATGGACTAGTTACAGCTAGCTTAAATAGTAGTGGTAAACAAAAGCAACCTAAGCAAAGTAGTTTACGAAATCATAAAACACTTCACTCTAGGTTGCGTGGGCAGTGTGTGGAAAAATCATTTCTATAAAGTGATTAATTAACCACTTGGAATAGATTTAATACAGATTGTTGACTCTGATTATAAAGTCCAAATGCTCGAACTTGAGCTTGGAAAGCTAGATTATTTTGAGCTAGACTCGTAACAGCTGAAGCCATGTCGGTATCGCCTATTTGAGACATTGATGATTGAATACTTGTATTATAAGAATCGTTATAATTAGCTAAGCCTTCAAGTGAATTAGCACTAGCACCTACCTCACTTCTCATTCTAGAAACATTATCAATCATTTGATCAAGTCCAGATAAAGCATCAGCAGTTTTAACAGTGTTACCATTTGCACTTGCCATAGTCCCACCTACGTTTAGGTCAGATAAGGCAAAGGTGCTATTTGCGCCTAATGAACCACCAGTTGTAACATCTACATCTATATTGATACCTGTGTTATTTGCTATATCTGCAGCTTCAATTACAGTGGTAGTGGCACCATCTTCTGCTCCTGATAGAATTGTAATATCATTTGCCGGCTGTAAAAGATCAACTCCATTAAATGAAGACTGACCAGCAATATTATTAATATTTTCAACTCTCGCGTTAATTTCTTGCTGTATAGCATCTCTTTCTGAATCAGATAGTGTGCCATTCTCTGCTTGAACAGTTAACTCCCTGACCCTTTGAAGATCTTCTTGAACTACACCTAGGGCTGCATCAGTCGTATCTAACATTGATAAGCCGTCACCAATATTAGCTAAAGCTTGAGAAGTTCCTTTATTTTGTGAAGTTAAGCCTACATAAATAGCACTAGCTGCAGCATCATTACCTGCTCTACTTAGTCTATTTCCTGAAGCAATATTTTGCATGTCTCTGATCATAGAGACATTGGTCGCATTCATTGCTGATACTAAAAAACTTGCATCGACATTAAGCATAAGTTCCCCCTTTTATGCTAAGTCAGGAATATCATTTCTAACTACAATTACTTATATCGGATAGTTTAGGAGAAACTTTAGCTTTTTTTGATTTTTTTTTGATTTTTTTTATTTCCTTAATAAAGTTATAACTTTTTTCTGTATTAGAGCTATTCTTTCGATAATTCTGGCTTAAAAACATCAAATCTCCATATAATTTCTTAAGCTTTCATGAAGTCTTTCTTTTTATGTTTATTTTCTGTTAAGATTTACTTTTATGCCAGCTACAAAAATAACAAGTGAATGGGTAGGTAAAAGTGCACCAAATTTCAAAGTTAAAGACCAAAACGGAGTAGAAAAAAGTTTAAAAGATTTTAGTACAAAGTATTTACTTTTATATTTTTATCCTAAAGATTTAACACCTGGTTGTACTACTGAGGCTTGTAATTTTCGTGATGGAAAAGACGAGTTAGCTAACCTGGATCTTGAAGTAGTTGGGGTAAGCTGTGATCCCGTGGAAAAACATCAAAAGTTCATTGAGAAGCATGAATTGAACTTTACATTACTTGCTGATGTTGACCATGAGATTGTTGATAAGTATGGTGTGTGGGTCGAAAAATCTATGTATGGTAAAAAGTATATGGGAATCCAAAGAGATTCTTTTCTTATTAATAAAGAAGGGAAAATAATTAAACATTACGTAAAAGTAAAACCGAAAGAACATATTAATGAAGTAATCAAAGATATGAATAATATTTCTGAGATTGATATTTAAACGAGGGGTGAATAATTACGCATTTGCGTAAATTATGTCTAGTTTCTATTATGAAGTTCATGTAAGCTCAGAATTAACAAAAACTTTAAGCGCGACTAAATTAAATATAGTAGAGCTTCTAGCTCTTGCCTATAGTAATAAAAGTATGGCTGCTGAATGCGGCTTATCAGTGAAAGCTATAGAGCATCATGTCCGTGAACTCGGACATCTGCATAAGGTCAGGATTGATCTTTATAATCCTAGGGTAAGGATATTAGGGAGCCTTTATTTTGAGAAATTAATCGACTTTTATGTCGGTCAGCAAGGTATAAATTTTAATACTTTAAATCATAGGCTTCAGGATACTTTAAGTCTAATAACTCTAGGTTTTTCATTAAAATCTATGGCGAGGGTTTTTGATATCAGTGTGAAGGCTGTCGAACAGCGTATAAGTCAACTTTATGACATCTTTAATATAGATACTGATAATGCAGCTAATGAAAATTCAAGAGTAGTGTTATGGGTAGCTGCCATAACAAGAACTAATATGGATTTACATAATTTATCTAGGTTATTTCATGAGACGGCAGCGGATAGATTGCCAAGAATCTTAGATAATCCTGATTTATTTTTATTGAAATTACACGGATTTAAAGGTGTAATCGGCTAATTTCTTAGTCATATTTATAAAGTTTCCGGAGGTTAAAATAATATCACCCCAGTGGATTTTTGGGTAAAATATTAAGGAATTGTTTATAATTGTATCAACAGGTTAATTTTTAATTATCAATTTGCATTATAAATAGAGAAACTTAAGGAATTCCCCGCCTAATTGTCAGCTTCTGCGGCTAGTTTGAATAATAGTGAGTCTTTGGCGCCAGAAATTGTCGGCCAAAAGGTTGAGGCGCTTACTTCTTTTCTTGATTATACGATTAGGTTTATAGCTGGGGTTAATCCTAATTTACGAGAATTATCTGAATCTGAAAAAACTAATTTACATAGTCTCAAAATATTTCAATTGAGGAAAAACCGGAACTGAAATCTGAACCAGTAATAAGAAAAGGGTTTAGATATAATTTGGCAAGAATATTCTATAACATTACTAAGAATGGTAAATGGGCTAAAGTACCCACTGGTATTTTTGGAGCAATCTATGCAGCAGGAGCTTTAGTTGGCTCACCGATGAAATCTATGGTTGATAAGGCTAGAAAGAGTGAGCAAGCTTTATCAATGTTGAGACGTTTTGGTACAGGTCTTGATCTAAATAGCTTTGGAAAAATTTTTGGTGCAGTTCTTGGCTTACCTGCTCTGTTTGCTAAGTCAGGTAATATATTTTTATTAAATGGTTTACAGTCTTGGCTTGGTAATGCATCTGAAGATGCATTACCTTATAAGGAGAAAAAGGACCATATGCAAATATCTTAAAAGAGCCAATGGGTTTACTTAAAGGTTTAGTGAAACCAGGGAATAATGTTGCTGATAAGTCTTGTGTAGATTCTTTAAGTAAATTAAGTCCTTTAGGGAATTTAATTTCTGGTGCTTTATAAGCAAAAAATTTAATTACAGGTAATGAGAAAGGAGCAAGGTTAGATCGGGGATTACAAACATTATCTGTAGATATTGCAAAATTATTAGAACCTAAAGCGGATCATGCTCTTAGACCAGCTTCTGGAATTCTATTTATAATGGAGTATTTATCTGATGCGATTAATAATGCAGCTTGGCAAATTAACGTAGTACAAGTCTTGTTTTAAGATAATATTAATAAAATGTTTATCTTTTATAAAACAAGTTCTTAATATCGCTAAAGATTTAGTAGTTAAATTTTTAGTCTTTTCTAAAGAAAAGTACAGAAAAAGCCTTAATGTATATACATTTTGGTTAATTTTAGTGTATAATATAGCTTTAATATGGGACTTAGAGATTTTTTCAAGGCTAAACGAATCGAAAAATTCGGAAAGAAAGAAGCTAACACTAAAAATAATGTTAGTGATGAGCAAATTGCTCAAAATTGGGCTCTTTGTCCTAACTGTAACGAAAGAACTTACAAGCTTGAGTATGAGAAGAATTTAAATGTTTGCCCACATTGTGGCTATCACGACAGAATCAGTTTAAGCGGCAGAATAGCTTCATTAGTAGATGAAGGCTCTTTTAAAGAATTTGCTACTGATATCGAAGCTGCTGACCCATTAGAATTCCATGATGGTCGTAAGTCTTATACAGATAGCATTAAAGGTGCCAAAGCTAAAACTGGTATGGACGAAGCTATCTCTGTAGGTGAGGCTAAGATGCATGGTGCTAGAGTTTCACTTGCAATTATGAATTTCTCTTTCTTAGGTGGAAGTATGGGCTCTGTTGTAGGAGAGAAGTTTACTCGTGCAGTGAAGCACGCCATTGAAGAAAATATTCCTATGATCTCCTTGTCTAGTTCTGGTGGAGCAAGAATGCACGAAGGTATTTTAAGTTTAATGCAGATGGCGAAGACCTCTGTAGCTTTAGCTGAGCTTTCTGAAGCGAAGTTGCCATTTATCTCGATTTTAACTGACCCTACTTATGGTGGTGTATCAGCTAGTTTTGCTAGTTTGGGTGATTATTTAATAGCTGAGCCTAAAGCTAGAATTGGTTTTGCTGGAAGAAGGGTTATCGAAGAAACTGTAAAAGAGAAGCTGCCAGCGGACTTCCAAACAGCAGAATATCTTTTAGAACATGGGCAGATTGATTTAATCGTTTCTAGAAAAGATATGAAAGCTAAAATCGCTCAAATTCTTAAAGTTCATGGTTTTAAAGTTAATGACACTTTAAAGAAAGTTTCAGAGAAGAAAGAAGCTGTGAAAATTAAAGATGTTCCTCTTGAATTTGAGAAGCCATTAATTTCTATCCAAAACGAAATTAATAATATTGAAAAGAAAATTGCTAGTAATGAGGACCAAAACCTTTTAAACACTTTAAAAGATCAATATAAAGAAGTTGAAGAAAAAATCTATTCTAACTTAAACCCTCTTGAAATCACGAAGATAGCTAGACATCCTAGTAGACCTAATATCGAAGACTACCTAGAAATGGTCTGTGAATCAGGTGACTATGTGGAAATTCATGGTGATAGAGCTGGTACAGATGACGAAGCTATTATGACAGCTTTAGTTGAGCTTGCTGGCTATTCATTTATGGCTATCGGAATGAGAAAAGGTAGAAATATTAAGCAAAATCAAGCTAGAAACTTTGGTATGCCTCAACCAGAAGGTTATAGAAAAGCGAAGCGTGCTATGGAGCTTGCAAATAAATTTAATTTACCTATAGTTACATTTATTGATACTCCAGGAGCTTACCCTGGTTTAAATGCTGAAGCTAATGGTCAATCTATTGCTATTGCTGAGAACTTAAAAGTTCTTGCTGGTTTAGAAGTACCAGTTATAGCTATCGTAACTGGTGAAGGTGGTTCTGGTGGAGCACTTGCTATAGGTGTTGCTAATAGGATTCTAATGTTAGAGAATTCAGTTTATTCAGTAATCAGTCCTGAAGGTTGTGCTGCGATTCTTTGGAAAACTCGTGAGAAAGCTGCGCAAGCTGCTGAGGCACTTAAAATTACTTCTAAAGATTTATTAAATTTAGGAATCGTAGACAGAATTATTAC
>CALBDR010000106.1 GCA_937927525.1 uncultured Candidatus Melainabacteria bacterium | reverse complement strand
GGTAAACAACACTGTGATTCATGTGTTGCTAGCCATTTATGGGATGCTACGAAATTCATACTTAAGCTTCCATTCAGAGTAGTTACAGCTACAGGTAAAGGTACTTACGACCTTATCGTAGATCAAGATTTCTCTGGATTCGAAGAAGGTTACGAATTAATCTAGGCAAAAAGAATTGCTGAATATTGAGAGAGACCAAAGCTCAGACTTTAAGCGTTACGATAAGTCTGAGCTTTGGTCTATTCATGAGACTTATTTTAAAAATATTGGACTGATGGCATGGTCTTCAGGAGCATTACCCTTCTCAGGAGTGACTAGTTACTCGGAAACCCAGAAAAAAGTTATTCTTCTAGTAGAGAACCTTCGTCTTGCCGGTTTTGAAGATAATACAGAAACTATAAAAATCCTAGAAATAGGTGCAGGGTCAGGAGCCTTTGCGAAAAACTTCCTACTTGCATTTGAAAATACCTGTAATTCACTTACTCTAAACTTCTACGATCGCTTAGAGTACTATCTAACAGATTATGCAGATACAACACTAGATGAGATAAAAAAGAAAAATAAACTTAGTGAATTTTCCAATATCAAATTCTTCATTTTAGACATTCTTGATGCCCCTAATAATAGTTCTTTAAAAGATCATATCGGTAGTTTTCACTGTATTTGTTCCACCTACTTACTTGATCAACTACCAAATAGGGTAATAGCAAAATCTAAAGATCAGTATTATGAAAAGTATATAAAAATAAATATTCCTAAAGAACTTCTCAATGCTTCTAATGATCTAAAGAAAAAAGTTCTCAATAAAAACAAATGGATCAAAAAATTAAAAAAAGAGTTTAACTTTAAAGAAATTAACTTAGAAAATGAAATTCCTGCTGAACATATAGAGGCTTTAAAGAATTGTTTTCGTGAAAAACAAGATAGCTCCACCATAATTTACTCTTATGGTGCTTTAAAAGCAATAGAAAACTCCTTGAAATTCTTGCACATTCATGGACTCATTATATATTCAGACTTTAATGCTGCTTCTCGACCGAAAATAGATATATATGAACCCTGTTACTACGGTAATTCTGTGGCACAGCCAGTAAATTTTACTTTTCTATATAACTGTTTTCATAAACACCAGAAAGTTATTCTCTTTGAAGACCCTATCAAACCTCTGCACACCATGATACTTTGCCACAAAGACTATTCTTTTCCACTTAAGCTCGGTACTTACTATGAAAAAATTTTTAATCAGAATATAGCCCTAAGAGTACTCTTCAAACTCCTCTTAGAGTTAAAGATGAGTCTCTATATACTTCTTATAGTTTTAATTGCTTACATTGTGTACTACATCTTTTCTGAGGCAGCTAAAATTAGCTAGTTTAGTTAAAAACCGCTTCATTTAAATTTTTCTGACCAGTTATGTCTTGGATAAAAACTTTATGAGCTCCACGCTCTTTCATATGTTTAATAAAACTATTTCTAAGAGTTGAAGCAGTGATTTTTTTATTAATACCTAAATCCTGTGCAGCTCCAGCTACAATTCGATACACTTCTCTTGCACTAATATTAAAAAGTTTATCGACAGACTTAAATTCATGTTCAGCTAAATAAGTTTCAAGCAGAGTGAACAATAAATCCGTAATCGGAACTAAACGAATTTTCTTATTTCGAGTATTAACTACGGTAATAATCTTTTCATTCAAAGAAATATCTTCTACTGTCAGCACCAAAAGTTCATTTACTCTTAAACCGCATGAATAAAGTAGCTCAAGAATCAACTTAGTTCTCAATTCAAGGTTTTCACAATCCAATAATAAGTTTATTTCTTCTTCAGTCAAACATTCAAAACTTTTATTACGATATTGACTTTCTCTAAATATCTGTGAGAAAGGATCTTTTTCAACTTCCCCTCTCTCTCTGAGCCAATTCCAAAATTTTCTTAATGCGGTTAATTTTCTATTTACAGTAGCAATTGAAGAACCTTGATTTGAGATATATGCAGAAAAATCTTCAAGATCATCTTTACGCAAATTAGTTACATCAAAAAGCTCTCCATGCTTTTTTTTAATAAAAAGTTCAAAATCTAATAAATCCCTTTTATAAAGTCTCAATGTATTCGGAACTAAGCCAGAAAAATTTTCTAGATATTCTAAAAACTCTAGTAAGACTTGCATACTATAATTTTATATTATAAGGTTACTTATTAATGGATGCCACAAATAAAAAATCATTGATTTACTCAGTAATACCAGCAGGTGGTGTCGGTAAAAGAATGAATGAGCGCAGACCGAAGCAGTTTCTGACTATTTTTGATCAACCAATACTCCTTGTTACACTAAAAATACTAGCTCAAACTGGTCTTATACAAAAATTCATCATACCTTCAGTAGATATAGTCAAAACTAAAAAGCTTGTAGGTAATAAATTAGATGAAGTTGATATCGATATTATAAAAGGTGGAAAAACCAGACAGCACAGTGTTCATAATGGATTAGATTATATTAAAACCCTAGAACAGAAACCTGACTTAGTATTAGTTCATGACGCAGTCAGAGTTTTAGTGACTCAGGAAATCGTCAACAGTGTCATTAATAAATCATTAGAAACTGGAGCTGCTATTGCAGCAAATAAGGTATTTGACACGCTAAAGCTAAGCCATTCAGAAGCTAGTGAAAACATTTTAATTAAGAAAAATATTTCTAGAGAGAATACTTGGCAAGCTCAAACCCCTCAGGTTTTTAAAACAGACATTATTTTTGAGGCCTATAATAAGGCCAAAAAAGATCATTTCGAAGGAACAGATTCTGCAAGCTTAGTAGAGAGGTTAAATGTTCCAGTAGCATTAGTTGAAAGCCCTAAGTCTAACTACAAAATCACGACCCCCGAAGATTTAGAAATTGCTGAATTGATTTTATCGAAGAGACTTACGAAAAGATAGAACTATACGCCGTGCAGAAGGTTCTAGAAGTTTGGGGGGATTCTGAATATAGGTTCTAATCCTGGGATGGTGGCACCATCGATGATTTGATTAATTTGATTTAAGACTTGTAGTTTGAAATTTCTTTGAAGTGGGTGACATTCAGCCCGGCATCCAGAAGGACAAAAGCGTCCTCCCCATTGATTATCTACGACTAATTCTGCCCCCATATTTCTTGCAGCTTTTTTGGCTGCAGTGTTAATAACATTAGCTACAAACACTATTTCTTCAGTGGGTTTTAAGGCTGAAGCTCCTGTTTCTTTATTTTCAGTAATAATCCAGACTAAAGTTCCATCATCAAAACGCTCAACTGCATTTAATGCGATACTACCACCTTTATTTCCCATGTGAGCTAACTGCCTTAGGTTACCAAATTTGTCAATTTTAGACTCATTTAAAATATAAGGAGCTGAATTATCAAAGCTACAGTGTTTTATAGAGTTAACTTCGTTATTTTCATCGAATTGAACAACCTGGGCAAAAAGCGATTCTCCTGTTTTTCTATGAGGGTATGCTGTAATAATTTGTCTTGTTTTTTTAATCATCTTGTAAAAGACTTTAAAGTCTCTTTTATCTGGACGTGGGATATCCATCATCTGATTAAATGCAAAAGGACTCATATGTGACATTTGTTTTTGAAGTCTACTGAGTCTTTCTTTAGTCATAGAGATAATAGATGGTTGAAAATTATTTTTCTCTAAAGTCTCAACATCGACCATAACTTTATATGGTTCTAAGTTTCTAGCTGGAAGTAACTCTAGATTAGTGGAGAATTTGCCGACTGAGTTATGCTGTGGAAAAATCCCCGCTCTTTTATCAACATCTGGCATAGCCAGAGTGACTTTTCTAGCTTTACCATAACCTACCATCATGATAGTCTCACGCGAGTTATCTTCACTTATAGGACGTTTGATTTTCTTTTTATTTTTATACGCAAAAGTCCCACCAACATAATTAAAAGTATGCTTTAGGTTAACATCCTGAGGCTCTTTTTCTTCTTCCTCTTCTTCTTTTCTTCGTGGATCGTGGGGTAATTCAGGCATTTATTAGTATATTTACGACAAAATAAAGACACCTTAGTATCCTATATAGTATTTTACCCGTATTTTCAATACATAATAAATTGAAATATTTAGAAATGATAGAATATAAGCTGTTTTAATACTATGCCTACAGAAAATATAAACGCAGAAACCTATAAAAAAGCTATTAAAGAATCGATAGACTTACCGCAAACTAATTTTCCAATGAGAGGAAATGGTCCACAACGTGAACCTGAATTCCAATCTAAATGGGATTCTCTCGATATTTATAACGAAGGTTTAAAACTTCGTAAAGCTGAAGGAGCTGATAGATTCATACTTCATGATGGTCCTCCATACTTGAGCTCTGATCGTATTCACATAGGTACTGCCTTAAATAAAATCCTAAAAGATATTATCACTAGATATAAATTACAGAGAGGGTATCAAGTCCCATTTATCCCGGGTTATGACTCACACGGTTTACCGATCGAAACTGCTGTCGTGAAGAAGATCAAGGGTGGCAGAAACGCTGTTAGTGTTTTAGAACTCCGTGAAAAATGTAAAGAATTTGCCTTAAATAATCTTAAAGGTCAGGAAGAAAAATTCAAACGTTTAGGAATTCTAGCTGACTGGGAAAATCCTTATGTAACTTTAAAGCCAGACTATGAAGCTGAGCAGATAAAACTTTTTGGGGAAATGGCAGCTAAAGGCTATATCTATAGAGGTCTTAAGTGTGTTCACTGGAGCTATGGCTCGCAAACAGCTTTAGCTGATGCCGAGATAGAATATCAAGATCATGTTTCTGACTCTATTTATGTAAAATTCAAGGTAAAAGAAGGTGAATACTCTGATTCTAATTTCGTTATCTGGACCACTACTCCATGGACTATTCCTGCAAACTTAGCTATCTGTCTGAATAAAGATGTAGAATACTGCGTAACAGAATCTACTGAATTTGGTAAATTAATTATCGCAAAGGATCTTTTTGAAACCTTTAAGAATGAAACAGAGCTTGAAGATCTTAAGATTATTAGGGATGGCATTAAAGGTTCAGAGCTAGAAGGGATTAAAACTCAGCACCCTCTTTTCGATAGAGAATCACCTATTATACTAGGTGAGCACGTAACCATTGATTCTGGTACAGGCTGCGTACACACTGCTCCTGGACATGGTCAAGAAGATTTCGAAGTCGGGAAACAGTATGGCTTAGACGTACTCTGTCCAGTAGATACTAGAGGTTTCTATACTAAAGAAGTTGGAGCAGTGAAAATCACTGTAAATGAAGATTCTAAGAAAATCTTAGATAAGAAAAATAAAAAAGCTGACCCAGAAGCTACTGAGTTAGAGATAGGTGCTGAATTAAACTTAGACCTTCAAGGCTTACATATCGCCGACAATGCAAACCCTATAGTTTTAGACGCTTTACGTGAATCTAAATCACTAATTAAACATAAAAAATATCACCATAGTTATCCATTCTGCTGGAGATCTAAAACTCCTTTGCTTTTCAGAGCGACAGAACAATGGTTCGCTAGTGTAGATGGTTTTAAAGATAAAGCACTTAGTGAAATAGACAAAGTTAAGTGGTTCCCAGATAGAGCGAAAAACCGTATTCAAACTATGGTTAAAGGGCGTGGCGACTGGTGTATTTCTCGTCAGAGAACTTGGGGGGTTCCGATTCCAGCTTTTTACGATAAAACGAAACTTGATGAATACGGAAATCCAGAAGCTATTTTAGATTTAGAAATCATAAAATATGTAGCTGATATCTTTAAGACAGAAGGGTCTTCTGCTTGGTACGCAAAAGAAATAAAAGACTTAATCCCTGAATCTCTTCACGCTAAGTACAATCCAGAAAATTTGGTAAAAGAAACAGACACTATGGATGTTTGGTTTGATTCTGGCTCTAGCCATAGAAGTGTAGTAAACCTGCGCCCGGAACTAAACTCAGAAGAGTTTAAGCCTGTAGACATGTACTTAGAAGGATCTGATCAGCATAGAGGTTGGTTCCAGTCTAGCTTATTAACCTCAGTTGCTGTAAATGGTATTAGACCTTACAACACAGTTCTTACTCATGGTTTCGTTATGGATGAGAAAGGACGTAAGATGTCTAAATCTTTAGGTAACGTAGTAGACCCTCAGGATGTAATCAAAGATAATGGTGCAGACATTCTTAGACTATGGGTCGCAAGTGTTGACTATACAGTAGATATTAAAGTAGGCAAAAATATCTTTAAACAGTTAAGTGATATCTATAGAAACTTTAGAAATACTAGTAGATTCATTTTAGGTAATCTTTCAGACTTTAATCCAGAAACTGATGCTCTTAGCTATGATGAACTGTGGGATTTAGATAAATTGATCCTTCACAGACTTCAAGGGCTCACAGAAAAGCTTACTGAAGCATTCGAGAACTACGATTTCTCGAAATTCTATCAGTTAATCCAGAACTTCTGTTCAGTAGATTTATCTTCTTTCTACTTTGATATCTGTAAAGATCGCCTTTACACTCATGGTAAGAGTTCTAAGTCTAGAAGAGCAGTTCAGACTGTCACCTTGGAAATACTTTCTAACTTAAACAGATTTTTCGTTCCGATACTTCCTCACCTCGCAGAAGACATCTATTCTCATACAGCTGAAGATATTTCGAAGTATCTAAAATCAGAGAAAAGTGCTTTCTTCTCAGATAAAGCGACCGAGAAACAGAAAACTATCCAGTTATCTAACTGGCCTTCAGTTAAAGCTGAATACCAGAACCAGAAACTTAGTGATAGCTGGGATTATATTTTGAGTGTAAGAGACCTAGCAAATAAATCTTTAGAAGCGCTTAGAAATAACAAAATCATCTCTAAATCTCTAGAAGCTAAGCTTAAAATCACAGTTCCAGAAGCTAAGTTTGAACTATTTAACAGGCTGAAAGAAGAAATTAAAGCTGCCTTTATAGTTTCTGAAGTCGAGATAGAAGCTGGCTCAGAAGCTAAAGCTGAAGCTAAGCTACTTGAAGGCTACAAAAAATGTGAAAGATGCTGGAAGCATTTTCCTGAGACTGAACTAAATTCAGAAGGTATATGTAATTGCTGTAATTCTGCTATCGAAGAATACCTAAGTTCTTGATAATTTATTAGCTCCCAATTGCTAAAATAAGACATTGTGTCTAAATTCAAACTAGTTATAGACTGTATAGACCAGAAAGGTATAGTCCATGCTGTTAGTGAATACGTCGCTAATAATAATGGAAATATCATCGATTCACAACAGTACTCCCATGGCTTAAATTCTCATTTCTTTATGAGGCTTTTAGTAGACTCTGCTAATTTTTCAATAGCAGCAGAGGATCTTCATGAATCATTTTCTAAAATTGCTCAAAAATTTGAAATGAGATATAAATTTATCGCAAAAACTAAAAGAATGGCCATTCTTGTCTCTAAATATGACCACTGTTTATACGACTTACTTCTCAGAAAACAGTACGGTGACATAGACGTGGAGATACCTGTGATTATCAGTAATCACCCTGACTTAGAGCATGTAGCTAAATCATTCAATATTTCATTTGAGCATCATCCGATTAATTATCCTGACGGAGCTTCAACTGATGAAAAGTTAAAAATAAAAGAAGCACAAGAAAAAGGAATCATAGACAGACTTAAAGAACTGAATATAGACTTTCTGGCTATGGCTCGTTACATGCAAATCCTTACCCCTCAGTTCATAGAAGCATTCCCGATGAAAATCATAAATGTTCACCACGGTTTCTTACCTTCATTTAAAGGAGCAAAGCCGTATCACCAAGCCTATGATAAAGGTGTAAAAATCATTGGTGCTACAGCACATTACGCTAATGAAGATTTGGACATGGGACCTATCATCGAACAAGGTGTAATCCATATCGATCATCGAGATACTGTTGAGGACTATATTTCAAAAGGTAGAGATATCGAGAAACAAGTCTTCGCTCAAGCAATTAAAGCTCACTCTGAAGATAAAATCATTGTTCATGAGGGCAAAACTTTAGTATTTGACTAGGAAAAGCTATAATAATAGAAATGAACAGCAATGTTGCGGTTACTAATCTTGAAAAAATAAAACAAATCAACTCTAGATTAGATTCTAAGAATATTAATGAAGTTGAAAAGTCTGTAAAAGCAATCATAGACTCTGTGAGAAGTACTGGTAATTCAGCTTTAAAAGAATTTACAAGTAAATTTGATTCTTATGAATTAAGCGAAGAAGATTTTAATAGTATAAAGCCTCAGAATTACTTCGAAGAGATAAATCCTGAACTAAAAGAAGCCCTATTATTAGCTAAAAAAAGAATCTCTAGATTCCATGAAGAAGAATATGCAAATTCAAAATTTAATGAAGGTTGGAAATTCACAGGAGAGTTAGGAGAAGAACTTGGAGTAAAATATACAGCTTTAGACTCTGTTGCAATATATGTTCCAGGTGGTCAAGCACCTTTAATCTCTACAGTTTTAATGACAGCTATCCCTGCTATAACTGCTGGAGTAAGAAGAATCGTTATGTTCAGTCCTCCTCCTATTAGCCATGCTGTACTTGCTGTAGCTGAGCTTTTAGGAATAAAAGAAGTTTACCCAGTGGGTGGAGCTCAAGCTGTAGCAGCAGCTGCCTATGGTACAGAAACTATAAAACCAGTAGATAAGATAGTGGGACCTGGAAATATTTTTGTTAGTACCGCTAAAAAACAAGTTTTTGGAACTATAGGTATCGATGGTATCTATGGTCCAAGTGAGCTTGCGATAATCGCAGATGAAACAGCAAAGCCTAAACATTTAGCTGCTGATTTCCTTAGCCAGCTAGAACATGGTTCTGGACTTGAGTCAGCCTTATTACTGTGTACTGATGAAAAAGTTTTAATCGAAACTGAAACTGAAATCGAGAAACAAATCGAAGCCTTAAAAGAATTCAAATCAGAGAAGGTAATTGAGACGATTAAGAACTCGTATAAAAGCTGGAGTGCTTGTTTAC